>NZ_JAIUKC010000012.1:12905-17615 GCF_020177435.1 Saccharopolyspora sp. 7B
CGGGGCCGGCCGCCCCCCCCCCCCCCCCCCCCCCCCCACCCCCCCCCCCCCCCCCCCCCCCCCCCCCCCCCCCCCCCCCCCCCCCCCCCCCCCCCCCCCCCCCCCCCCCGCCGGCCCCCCGCCCCCCACGACCGGATCACCGCGTCGTTCAGCTGTCCAGCTTGGTCGCCGAACCGCCCGCGGCAGTGATCTTCTCCTGCGCGCTGCCGGTGAAGGCGTGCGCGGTGACGTCCAGCTTGACGCCCTCCAGCTCGCCGCCACCGAGGATCTTCACCAGTTCGCCCTTGTTGGCGAGACCGGCCGAAATCAGCTCGTCGAGACCGACGGTGCCGCCGTTCGGGAACGCAACGGCCAGGCGGCCGAGGTTCACGCCCTGGTACTCCACGCGGTTGCGGTTCTTGAAGCCGCGAAGCTTCGGCAGCCGCATGTGGATCGGCATCTGCCCGCCCTCGAAGCGCGGGGAGACGGTCTTGCGAGCCTTGGTGCCCTTGGTACCGCGGCCCGCGGTCTTGCCCTTGGAACCCTCACCACGGCCGACCCGGATCTTGTCCCGGTTCGAACCCGGCGCGGGCCGCAGGTCATGGATCTTGATGACCATGATCAGTCGACCTCCTCAACCGTCACCAGGTGGTGCACGGCCTTGATCAGGCCACGCGTGTTCGCGTCGTCCGGGCGAACAACCGACTGGCGGATCTTGCGCAGCCCGAGGGTGCGCATGCTGTCCCGCTGGTTGCTCTTGGTGCCCACCAGACCACGCGTCTGAGTGATCTTCAGCTGTGCCACGTCACGCCCCCTGACCGGCACGGGCGCGCAGCATGAACGCGGGAGCCACGTCCTCCAGCGGCAGACCGCGGCGGGCCGCGACCTCCTCCGGACGCTGCAGGCTCTTCAGCGCCGCCACGGTGGCGTGCACGATGTTGATCGGGTTGTCGCTGCCCAGCGACTTGCTCAGCACGTCGTGCACGCCGGCGCCTTCCAGCACCGCGCGCACCGGGCCACCGGCGATGACACCGGTACCGGCGCTGGCCGGGCGCAGCATGACGACGCCTGCGGCGTCCTCACCCTGCACCGGGTGCGTGATCGTGCCGCCGAGGCGGGGGACGCGGAAGAAGTTCTTCTTCGCCTCCTCCACGCCCTTGGCGATCGCCGCGGGCACTTCCTTGGCCTTGCCGTAGCCGACACCGACCATGCCGTCGGTGTCACCGACGACCACGAGCGCGGTGAAGCTGAACCGCCGGCCGCCCTTGACGACCTTCGCGACGCGGTTGATCGTCACGACGCGCTCGAACTGCATGCTCTTCTCTTGGGCCGCCCCGCCACGGCCACCGTCGCGGCGGTCCCGGCGGTCTTTGCCGCCGGACTCCGAACCGCCGTCACGCCGAGTGCGTCCAGGCATCAGGCGTCCCTCTCGATCGTTGTCATCTCAGTCGTACGCATGTCAGAACTCCAGGCCGCCCTCGCGAGCGGCATCGGCCAGCGCCGCGACGCGGCCGTGGTAGGCGTTGCCGCCCCGGTCGAACACGACCTTCTCGACCCCGGCGTCCTTGGCGCGAGCCGCAACCAGCTCGCCGACCTTGGTCGCCTTGGCCTTCTTGTCGCCCTCGAGGGTGCGCAGGTCGGCTTCCATGCTGGAGGCCGACGCCAGCGTGTGACCCGCGACGTCGTCGATGACCTGCGCGACGATGTGCCGCGTGGACCGGGTCACGACCAGGCGCGGACGCGCAGGCGTGCCGCTGATCTTCTTGCGGAGCCGGAAGTGGCGGTTGGCGCGGGCGATCCGACGCACGGTCGAGATGTCCTTGCCCACGGGCTTGCGCTTCGTAGCAGTGGTTGTCTCGCTCATGGTCACTTACCCGTCTTTCCGACCTTGCGGCGGATGGTCTCGCCGGCGTACCGGACGCCCTTGCCCTTGTACGGGTCGGGGCGGCGCAGCTTGCGGATCCTGGCTGCGACCTCGCCGACCAGCTGCTTGTCGATGCCCTTGACCGACAGCTTGGTGGCGCCGTCGACCGCGAACTCGATGCCCTGCGGCGGCTCGATCACGATGGGGTGGCTGTAGCCCAGGGAGAACTCGAGGTTCGATCCCTTGAGCAGCACGCGGTAACCCACGCCGTGGATCTCGAGGTTCTTCTGGTAACCCTGGCTGACGCCGAGCACCATGTTGTTGACCAGGCTGCGCGAAAGACCGTGCAGCGAGCGGCTCTCCCGCTCATCGTCCGGCCGCTTGACCAGGACCGACCCGTCGTCATCCTTCTCGACGATGATGGGCTCGGCGATGTTCTGCTCCAGGGTGCCCTTCGGCCCCTTGACCGTCACCGCCTGCCCGTCGATGGTGACCTCGACGCCGGAGGGCACGGTGATCGGAAGCTTCCCGATGCGCGACATGCTCCTCCTCCCTTACCAAACGTAGGCGAGGACTTCCCCGCCCACGCCTTGCTTGATGGCCTGCCGGTCGGTCACCAGACCACCCGACGTGGAAATGATCGCGATGCCCAGTCCGCCGAGAACCTTCGGCAGGTTGGTGGACTTCGCGTAGACCCGCAGGCCGGGCTTCGAGACCCGTCGCAGGCCGGCGATGCTGCGCTCCCGGTTCGGGCCGTACTTGAGCTCGACGACCAGGTTCTGGCCCTTCTCGCCCTGCTCGGCACGGGAACCCGTCACGTAACCCTCGCGCTTGAGGATCTCGGCGATGTTCGCCTTGAGCTTCGAATGCGGCATCACGACCTCGTCGTGATAAGCCGAGCTTCCATTCCGCAGACGCGTCAGCATGTCTGCGATGGGATCGGTCATCGTCATGGTGACCTGGTCCACCTTTCTCACCCGGTTCCGACGGACCCGGACGCGCCCCGCGCTGCGGGAGGTCTGGATCCTGGCCTAGGCGAAGTCGGATCACGCCTGCTCGATCGGCAGGCTCATGTCAGCGGCGCGCACGCGCGCCCGCCCGCCGAAGCGGGCAAAAGACCTGGTGGTGCCCGCCGAGCGTACCCGTCACCGGGTGGCGCTCAGCGGGCGGGCACTCACCAGGAAGACTTGCTCACGCCCGGCAGCTCGCCGGCGTGCGCCATCTCGCGGAAGCACACGCGGCACAGGCCGAACTTGCGGAAGACCGACCGCGGACGCCCGCAACGCTGGCAGCGGGTGTAGCCGCGCACCTTGAACTTGGGCTTGCGGGCGGCCTTGTTGATCAGCGCCTTCTTGGCCATCGGCTCAGTTCTCCTTGTTTCGACGCCCAGCGATACCCGACATCACTGCTCCTTGAACGGGAAGCCCAGGTGGCGCAGCAGCCGCCGGCCTTCCTCATTGGTGGTGGCCGTGGTCACCACGGTGATGTCCATACCGCGAGGACGGTCGATCGAGTCGGGGTCGATCTCGTGGAACATCGACTGCTCGTTGAGCCCGAAGGTGTAGTTGCCGTTGCCGTCGAACTGCTTCGGCGACAGGCCGCGGAAGTCACGGATGCGCGGCAGCGCGATGGTGACCAGGCGGTCGACGAACTCCCACATGCGGTCGCCGCGCAGCGTGACGCGCGCACCGATCGGCATGCCTTCGCGCAGCTTGAACTGAGCGATGGACTTGCGGGCCCGGCGGATCTCGGGGCGCTGACCGGTGATGATGGTCAGGTCGCGGACCGCGCCTTCGATGAGCTTGCTGTCCCGGGCGGCGTCGCCGACACCCATGTTGACGACGACCTTGACGACGCCGGGCACCAGCATGGGGTTCGCGTACTCGAACTCCTGCTGCAGGGCCGGGCGGATCTCGTCGCGGTACCGGGTCTTGAGCCGGGGGACGATCTTCTCTGCGGTAGTCATGATCAGATGTCCTTCCCGTTGCGGCGAGAGACGCGGACCTTCTTGCCGTCCTCGCCGATCCGGTAGCCCACGCGAGTGGGGTTGCCGTCGGAGTCGACCACCATCACGTTGCTCACGTGGATGGCCGCTTCCTGGGTGACGATGCCGCCGGACTGCGCACCGCGTTCGGTCCGGGAGACCTTGGTGTGCTTCTTGATCCGGTTGACGCCCTCGACGAGGACGCGCTCGCGCTGCGGGTAGGCCGCGATGACCTTGCCCCGGGCACCCTTGTCCTTGCCGGAGATCACGACGACCGTGTCGCCCTTCTTGATCTTCATCACAGCACCTCCGGCGCGAGCGAAATGATCTTCATGTACTTCTTGTCGCGCAGCTCGCGGCCGACGGGGCCGAAGATGCGGGTCCCGCGCGGACCACCGTCCGGCTTGATCAGCACCGCGGCGTTCTCGTCGAACCGGATGTACGAGCCATCCGCGCGGCGCTTCTCCTTCTTCTGGCGGACGATGACGGCCTTGACCACATCGCCCTTCTTCACACCGGCACCCGGAATGGCTTCCTTCACGGTGGCGACGATGACGTCACCGATACCCGCGTAGCGCCGGCCGGAACCACCGAGGACGCGGATCGTGAGGATCTCCTTGGCCCCAGTGTTGTCAGCGACGCGAAGTCGCGACTCCTGCTGGATCACGTCTGACTCCTGACCCTAAGTGCCCGCACCCTGCGCGCGGACACACTCTGGCGCGCCAAATTTCCGACCTGACGCGCGCGGTCATCACCCGAAGCGGGGGGGGGGGGGGCCCCCCCGCGCCCCCCCCCCGGGGGGGGGGGGGGGGGGGGCCGGGGCCCCCCCCCCCCCCCGCGCCCCCCCCGGGGGGGGGGCCCCCGGGGGGGGGGCGAAACGAGA
>NZ_JAIUKC010000013.1:0-33735 GCF_020177435.1 Saccharopolyspora sp. 7B
TGCGGAGCCCTCTACTTTGACTCTCTCTCTTCTGGCGCCACCCCCCCCCCCCCCCCCCCCCCCCCCCCCCCCCCCCGCCCCCCCCCCCCCCCCCCCCCCCCCCCCCCCCGCTTCCGATGTCCTTACTTGGCCCGTTCCACGACCTCGACGAGGCGCCAGCGCTTCGTCGCGGACAGCGGCCGGGTCTCCATCAGGAGAACGCGGTCGCCGATCCCGGCCGTGTTGGCCTCGTCGTGCGCCTTGACCTTGGTGGTCTGGCGCATGACCTTGCCGTAGAGAGCGTGCTTCTTGCGGTCCTCGAGGGAGACCACGATCGTCTTGTCCATCTTGTCCGAGACGACGTAGCCCTCGCGGGTTTTGCGGTAGTTCCGCGCCACGCTCTGTCCTTCTGCCTGGCTGCTCATGCCGCGCCCTCCTCGGTCGCGTCAGGGGACACCGTCAGGCCGAGCTCGCGCTCGCGCATGATGGTGTAGATCCGGGCGATGTCCCTGCGGACCACGCGCAACCGGCGGTTGTTCTCCAACTGCCCGGTCGCCATCTGGAACCGAAGGTTGAACAGCTCTTCCTTCGACTCCCGGACGCGGGCCAGCAATTCCTCGTCGCCCAGCTCCCGGAGCTCACCAGCGGTGACACCAGCCGCCATCAGAAGTCACCACCCTCGCGGGACACGATCTTGCACTTCATCGGCAGCTTGTGCGCCGCACGGGTCAGCGCCTCCACAGCCGTCTTCTTGTTCGGGAAGTTCAGCTCGAACATGACGCGGCCGGGCTTGACGTTCGCGACCCAGGACTCGGGCGAACCCTTACCGGAACCCTGCCGGGTCTCGGCCGGCTTCTTCGTCAGCGGGCGGTCCGGGAAGATGTTGATCCAGACCTTGCCGCCACGCTTGACGTGCCGGGTGATGGCGATACGAGCCGACTCGATCTGCCGGTTGGTCACGTAGCCGTGCTCGATCGCCTGGATGCCGTATTCGCCGAAGTTGATGCGGGTGCCGCCCTTGGCGAAGCCCTTGCGCTTCGGTGCGTGGCTCTTGCGCCACTTCACCCTGCGTGGGACCAGCACTGCTCAGCCCTCCGTCTTCTGATCGGCCTGCGGCTCGGCCACGGCCGGGGCGTTGGCGGTCGCCGCGTCGCCCGCGGTCTGCGCCTGCTCCGGGCTCTCCGCCGTACCGCCCTTGGCTGCGGCGCGGCCGGCTTCGGTGCCGCCGGCACCGGTGGTGCCGGAAGCGCCGGAGCGACGGCGGCCACCGCGCTCGGAACGGCCGCCGCGCTCACCGCGGCCGCCACCCTCGCCGCGAGGCGCGCGCACCTCGGACTGCTCCTGCTTCTGCTTCAGGCCGCCGACCAGCTCGCCCTTGTAGATCCACACCTTGACGCCGATGCGACCGAACGTGGTGCGGGCCTCGAAGAAGCCGTAGTCGATGTCCGCGCGCAGCGTGTGCAGCGGGACGCGACCCTCGCGGTAGAACTCGGAACGGGACATCTCGGCCCCGCCCAGCCGCCCACCGCACTGCACCCGGATGCCCTTGACCTGCGGCGAGCGCATGGCCGACTGGATGGCCTTGCGCATCGCGCGCCGGAAGGACACGCGGTTGGACAGCTGCTCGGCCACGCCCTGCGCGACGAGCTGCGCGTCGGCCTCGGAGTTCTTGACCTCGAGGATGTTGAGCTGGACCTGCTTGCCGGTCAGCTTCTCCAGCGAACCGCGGATGCGGTCCGCCTCGGCACCGCGACGGCCGATGACGATGCCCGGCCGGGCGGTGTGAATGTCCACCCGGACCCGCTCGCGGGTGCGCTCGATCTCCACCTTGGAGATCCCTGCGCGCTCCATACCGCGAGAGAGCCGACGGCGGATCTTGACGTCCTCCGCAACGTATTCCGCGTACTGCTTGTCGGCGTACCACCGGGACTTCCAGTCCGTGGTGATGCCGAGTCGGAAGCCGTGCGGGTTGATCTTCTGACCCACTACCGGGCACTCCCCTTCTGGCTCTTCGTCTTACCGGCCGCCTTCGGCCGCGACTCCACCTCGATGGTGATGTGCGCGGTCCGCTTGCGAATCCGGTACGCACGGCCCTGGGCACGGGGCTGGAACCGCTTCAGCGTCGGTCCCTCGTCCACGTACGCCCGGTGCACCCACAGGGTGTCGGGGTCGAGCGACTGGTTGTTCTCCGCGTTGGCGACGGCACTGGCGAGCACCTTCGACACCGGACCGCTGGCGGCCTGCGGCGCGAACTGGAGCACTGCCAGGGCTTCGCTGGCGCTACGGCCCTTGATGAGCTCGACCACGCGACGGGCCTTCATCGGCGTCACGCGGACGAAGCGGGCCCGCGCCACCGCGCGGGTGTCAGCCGCAGCGGTGTCGTCGGAACGGGCTGTCATCCTGCTACCCCTTGCTCTTGGTTCGCCCCCGCTCAGCGGCGGCGCGACTTCCGGTCATCCTTGACGTGGCCCTTGAAGGTCCTCGTCGGCGCGAACTCGCCCAGCTTGTGTCCGACCATCGACTCGGTGATGAACACCGGGATGTGCTTGCGACCGTCGTGCACCGCGAAGGTGTGGCCGAGCATGTCCGGGATGATCGTGGACCGGCGGGACCAGGTCTTGATCACGGTCTTCTTGCCCGACTCGTTCAGCGCGTCCACCTTCTTGAGCAGGTGGTCGTCCACGAACGGGCCCTTCTTGAGGCTGCGTGGCATGTGCTTCTACCTCCCTGCTCAGCGCTTCTTGCCGGTGCGACGGCGCCGGACGATGAGCTTGTCACTGGGCTTGTTGCGGCGGGTGCGACCCTCGGGACGGCCCTTGGGGTTGACCGGGTGGCGACCACCGGAGGTCTTGCCCTCACCACCACCGTGCGGGTGGTCGACCGGGTTCATGACGACACCGCGGACGGTCGGGCGCTTGCCCTTCCACCGCATGCGGCCTGCCTTGCCCCAGTTGATGTTCGAGTGCTCGGAGTTGCCGACCTCGCCGACGGTGGCCCGGCAGCGCGCGTCCACGTTGCGGATCTCGCCCGAAGGCATCCGCAGCTGGGCGTACGGGCCGTCCTTGGCCACCAGCTGGACCCGGGCACCGGCGGAACGCGCGATCTTGGCGCCGCCACCGGGGCGGAGCTCGATCGCGTGGATCACGGTACCGGTCGGGATGTTGCGCAGCGGGAGGTTGTTCCCGGGCTTGATGTCAGCCCGCGGCCCGCTCTCGACCCGGTCGCCCTGCCCGATGCCGTTCGGCGCGATGATGTAGCGCTTCTCGCCATCCAGGTAGTGCAGCAGCGCGATGCGTGCGCTGCGGTTCGGGTCGTACTCGATGTGCGCGACCTTGGCCGGCACACCGTCCTTGTCGTTGCGGCGGAAGTCGATGATGCGGTAGGCCCGCTTGTGGCCCCCGCCCTGGTGCCGCGTGGTGATCTTGCCGTGCGCGTTGCGGCCGCCGCGACCGTGCAGCGGACGCACCAGCGACTTCTCCGGCTCCGACCGGGTGATCTCGGCGAAGTCGGACACGCTGGAGCCGCGACGGCCCGGCGTCGTCGGCTTGTGCTTGCGAATGCCCATCTCTGTAGAAACCTCGTCCTAATCAGCGCCGGTCAGGCGGCCGGTCCGCCGAAGATCTCGATCGGCTTGCTCTCCGGGGACAGCGTCACGATCGCCCGCTTCGTGTCCTTGCGCTTGCCGTACCCGGTGCGGGTGCGCTTGCGCTTGCCGTTGCGGTTGATCGTGTTCACGTTGGTGACCTTGACATCGAAGATCTTCTCAACGGCGATCTTGATCTCGGTCTTGTTCGAGCCGGGGCGAACCAGGAAGGTGTACTGGCCCTCCTCCAAGAGCCCGTAGCTCTTCTCGGAGACGACCGGCGCCAGGATGATGTCTCGCGGGTCGGGGATCACTGCTGTGCCTCCTCAGCGCTCGCGGCCGTGGCGACCTGCGCAGGCCCGGCGACGAACCGCTCGAACGCGGCCTTGGTGAACACCACGTCGTCGTTGACCAGCACGTCGTAGGTGTTGAGCTGACCCGGCGTGATCAGGTGCACGTTCGTCAGGTTCCGCAGGCTCAGCCAGGAATTGGCCTCCTCCGCGTTGTTCAGCACGACCAGCACGCGCTTCGCCTGGGTCCAGGTGCGGACCGCGGCCTTGGCGGCCTTGGTCGACGGCGTCTCGCCACCGACCACGTGCGTCACGACGTGCAGCTGGCCGGCGCGAACGCGGTCGGACAGCGCACCGCGCAGCGCGGCGGCCTTCATCTTCTTGGGGGTGCGCTGGGTGTAGTCCCGCGGCTGCGGGCCGTGCACCGTGCCACCACCGGTGAACTGGGGAGCCCGGATCGAGCCCTGGCGGGCGTTACCGGTGCCCTTCTGCCGGTACGGCTTCTTGCCGCCACCGGAGACCTGGCCGCGAGTCTTCGTGGCGTGCGTGCCCTGGCGAGCGGCGGCCAGCTGGGCCGTCACCACCTGGTGCATCAGGGCCACGTTGGCCTGCACGTCGAAGATCTCGGCGGGCAGCGTCACGCTGCCGTCGGTCGCGCCGTCCGGGGTACGGACGTCCAGCGTCGCGCTCATCACGCACCACCCTTCGCGGGGCTCTTGACCAGAACCAGGCCGCCCTTGGGGCCGGGAACGGCACCCTTGATCAGCAACAGGCCGGACTCGCCTTCCACCCGGTGAACCTTGAGGTTCTGGGTGGTCACGCGGTTGGAGCCCATCCGGCCCGCCATCCGCATGCCCTTGAAGACACGACCCGGGGTGGCGCAGCCACCGATCGAGCCGGGCTTGCGGTGCACGGCCTGCGCACCGTGGCTCATCGGCTGGCGGTGGAAGCCGTGCCGCTTGATCGTGCCGGCGAAGCCCTTGCCCTTGCTGGTGCCGACGACGTCGACGACCGCACCGGACTCGAACACCTCAGCGGTGATCTCCTGGCCGACTTCGTACTCACCGGCGTCGTTCGTGCGCAGCTCCACGAGGTGGCGGCGCGGCGTGACCCCGGCCTTGGTGAAGTGGCCGGTGCGCGGCTTGTTCACCTTGCGGGGGTCGATGGCGCCGAACGCCAGCTGCACGGCCGAATAGCCGTCCTTGTCGGGGGTACGGATCTGGGTGACCACGTTCGGCCCGGCCTGCACGACGGTCACCGGGACGACCCGGTTGTTCTCGTCGAAGACCTGGGTCATGCCGAGCTTGGTGCCCAGAATCCCCTTGATCTGCCTGTCAGACATCAGTCTTGTTCTCTCCGCACTACGGCCGGCCCGCGGACGAGCCGTCTCAAGATGGGCCGACCCTTACTGGATGTTCACGTCGACGCTGGCCGGCAGGTCGATGCGCATCAACGCGTCCACCGTCTTCGGCGTCGGTTCGAGGATGTCGATGAGCCGCTTGTGCGTCCGCATCTCGAAGTGCTCCCGCGAGTCCTTGTACTTGTGCGGAGAGCGGATGACGCAGTAGACGTTCTTCTCCGTCGGCAGCGGCACCGGCCCGACGACCCGAGCGCCGGTGCGCGTCACGGTCTCGACGATCTTGCGCGCGGACGCGTCGATCGCCTCGTGGTCGTAGGCCTTGAGCCGGATGCGGATCTTCTGTCCCGCCATAGTGGCTTGCCGTTCCTCTAGTCTCGTGCCGCCAGTGGTCGGCGCTGTGGCGGTCCTCAGCTCGATGCTGACGACGGCGCCTGCGCCCATGGGCTTCGGGTGCCCGTCGCGGCCTGGGCCGGTGAGCTCCCGGCGGGATGACTCCCGCACGGAGGGCCCAGCCCTCGGTCCGCCCCTGTTCAGGTTGCTGGTGCCCGGTACACGCGGTCGGGCGTGTCGCCCACTGCGCACAGACCGGTCCCACCGAACTTCGCCGTTGGGATGGATCCGAGAGCTTCTCGAAAGACACCCTCTAAGACCCGTACACCTAGTTCTTTGCACCCTGCCGGACGGCGACGCGGGAAGACTCCCGTCGCAGCGCCCAGGCCCGGCCGAAACCGGTCCTGCTCCGAAACTCCAGGGCGCGGGGCTTCTCGTGGCGGAGCGGCCGGGACTTCCACTGACAGGTGATGAACACCCGGGAAACCGGCCGCTCCGAACGAGCAACCCATACAGGATGACACACGCCGGATGCCAGCCCGAATCGGGGGGTGGTTTCCGGGTCCGCGCCGCGGCACGACCCCGAAAACCAGCGAGGGCCTGCTCCCTGGGAAGGAAGCAGGCCCTCGCGGTGGATCACTTGATGATCTTGGTGACGCGACCCGCGCCGACCGTACGACCACCCTCGCGAATCGCGAAGCGGAGGCCGTCGTCCATCGCGATCGGCTGGATCAGCTGCACCGTCATCTCGACGTTGTCACCCGGCATGACCATCTCGGTGCCCTCGGGGAGGGTCACGACGCCGGTCACGTCGGTGGTGCGGAAGTAGAACTGCGGCCGGTAGTTGTTGAAGAACGGGGTGTGACGGCCACCGTCCTCCTTCGACCGGATGTAGACCTGGCACTCGAACTCGGTGTGCGGGGTCGTGGTCTTCGGCTTGACGACCACCATGCCGCGCTCGACGTCCTCGCGCTTGATGCCGCGCACGAGCAGACCGACGTTGTCACCGGCCTGGCCCTCGTCCAGCAGCTTCCGGAACATCTCGACGCCGGTGACCGTGGTCTTCAGCGCGGTGTCCTTGATGCCGACGAGCTCGACCTCTTCGTTGACCTTGATGATGCCGCGCTCGATGCGACCGGTCACCACGGTGCCGCGGCCGGTGATCGAGAAGACGTCCTCGACCGGCATCAGGAAGGGCTTGTCGGTCTCGCGCTCCGGGTCCGGAACGTTCTCGTCGACCGCGTCGAGCAGCTCGACGATCTTGTTGGACCACTCGGGGTCGCCCTCGAGCGCCTTCAGCGCGGAGACGCGGATGACCGGAGCGTCGTCGCCGTCGTACTCCTCGCCGGAGAGCAGCTCGCGCACCTCCATCTCCACGAGCTCCATGATCTCCTCGTCGTCGACCATGTCGGCCTTGTTCAGCGCGACGAGGATGTAGGGCACGCCGACCTGGCGAGCCAGCAGCACGTGCTCACGCGTCTGCGGCATCGGACCGTCGGTGGCGGCGACGACCAGGATCGCCCCGTCCATCTGAGCGGCACCCGTGATCATGTTCTTCACGTAGTCGGCGTGACCGGGGGCGTCGACGTGCGCGTAGTGACGCTTCTCGGTCTGGTACTCGACGTGCGCGATCTGGATCGTGATGCCGCGCTGCTTTTCCTCGGGAGCCTTGTCGATCTCGTCGAACGGCGTGAAGGGGTTCAGCTCCGGGTACTTCTCGTGCAGCACCTTGGTGATGGCCGCGGTGAGCGTGGTCTTGCCGTGGTCAACGTGACCGATGGTCCCGATGTTGACGTGCGGCTTGTCCCTCTCGAACTTCGCCTTAGCCACTGGATTGTCCTCCTGGACTTGGTTCTCTTTCCGCCGTACGACTAGCCAGTCCCCGCGTTGCGCGAAGATTCAGTGCCAGGCGGAGTCCTGTCGGGTTTGGCAGCGGAGGGCTCCGGTCCTCCCGCGGAGGCCGGAGCCACCCGCCGCCGAACTACAGGGAATTACTCGCCCGTAGCCTTCGCGATGATCTCCTTCGCCACGTTCGCGGGAACCTCGGCGTAGGAGTCGAACACCATCGAGTAGTTCGCGCGGCCCTGCGTCTTGGAACGCAGGTCGCCGACATACCCGAACATCTCGGACAGCGGCACCTGCGCCTTGACGACGCGCGCACCGCTGCGCTCCTCCATGGCCTGGATCTGGCCACGGCGGGAGTTGAGGTCGCCGATGACATCGCCCATGTAGTCCTCGGGCGTGATCACCTCGACCGCCATCACCGGTTCGAGGATCGCCGGGGAGGCCTTCTGCGCGGCCTCCTTCAGGGCGATGGAACCGGCGACCTTGAACGCCATCTCCGAGGAGTCGACCTCGTGGTACTGGCCGTCCAACAAGATCACCTTGACGCCCACCAGCGGGTAGCCGGCCAGCACGCCGTACTGCATGGCGTCCTGCGCGCCCTGGTCCACCGACGGGATGTACTCGCGCGGGACGCGACCACCGGTGACCTTGTTCTGGAACTCGTACGTCGCACTGTCCGCAGTCTGCTCGATCGGCTCGAGGCCGATGATGACGCGGGCGAACTGCCCGGAGCCACCGGTCTGCTTCTTGTGCGTGTACTCGTACTTCTCGACCGGCTTGCGAATCGTCTCCCGGTAGGCCACCTGCGGCTTACCGATGTTCGCCTCGACCTTGAAGTCCGACTTCATCCGGTTGACCAGGACTTCCAGGTGCAGCTCGCCCATGCCGGACAGGACCGTCTGACCGGTCTCCTCGTCGTGGTGGACGCGGAAGGTCGGGTCCTCCTCGGCGAGCTTCTGGATCGCCGTGGACAGCTTCTCCTGGTCGGCCTTCGTCTTCGGCTCGACCGCGACGTCGATGACCGGCTCCGGGAAGGTCATCGACTCCAGGACGATCGGGTTCTGCGGGTCGGACAAGGTGTCACCGGTGGTGGTGTCCTTGAGCCCGACGACCGCGTAGATGTGACCGGCCTGGGCCTCGTCGACCGGGTTCTCCTTGTTGGAGTGCATCTGGAAGAGCTTCCCGATGCGCTCCTTGCGCTCGCGGGTCGAGTTCATGACCTGCGAACCGGAGGAGAGCTTGCCGGAGTAGACCCGGATGTAGGTCAGCTTCCCGTAGAACGGGTGCACCGCGATCTTGGAGACCAGCGCGGAGAACGGCTCCTGGGTGCTGGGCTTGCGCTCGGCGGCGGTCTCGCCGTCCAGCAGCAGGCCCTGCACCGGCGGCACGTCCAGCGGCGCGGGCAGGTAGTCGACGACCGCGTCGAGCATGGGCTGCACGCCCTTGTTCTTGAACGCGGTACCGCACAGGACCGGGAACGCGGTGCGCTCGACGGTCAGCTTGCGGATGCCGGCCTTGATCTGGTCGGTGGTCAGCTCCTCGCCGCCGAAGTAGGCCTCCATGAGGGCCTCGTCGGTCTCGGCGACGGCCTCGATCAGCTGCTCGCGGTAGGAAGCGGCGGCCTCGGCCAGGTCGGCGGGGATCTCCTCGACCTCGTACTGCTCGCCCTTCTTGACGTCACCGCGCCAGGTCAGCGCCTTCATGCTGACCAGGTCGACGATGCCCTCGAAGTCGGACTCGCTGCCGATCGGGAGCTGGATGACCAGCGGAGTGGCGTTCAGCCGCTCGCGGATGGTCTTCACGGTGAAGTAGAAGTCCGCGCCCAGCTTGTCCATCTTGTTGACGAAGCAGATGCGCGGGACGTCGTACTTGTCCGCCTGCCGCCAGACCTGCTCGGACTGCGGCTCGACACCTTCCTTGCCGTCGAAGACCGCGACGGCGCCGTCCAGGACGCGCAGCGAGCGCTCCACCTCGACCGTGAAGTCGACGTGCCCGGGGGTGTCGATGATGTTGATCTGGTAGTCGCCCCAGAAGGTCGTGGTGGCAGCCGAGGTGATCGTGATACCCCGCTTCTGCTCCTCTTCCATCCAGTCCATCGTCGAGGCGCCGTCGTGCGTCTCGCCGAGCTTGTGGTTGATCCCGGTGTAGTACAGGATCCGCTCGGTCGTGGTGGTCTTGCCCGCGTCGATGTGGGCCATGATGCCGATGTTGCGAACCTTCGTGAGGTCCGTCAGCACGTCGCGTGCCACGAGTTTCTTCCCCGTTCCTACAGCAGATGCAAGCCGTCGAATCGGTGTGCCGAGGCGGGCAGGAGCCGACCCGACGTCACCAGCGGTAGTGCGCGAAGGCCTTGTTGGACTCCGCCATCTTGTGCGTGTCTTCGCGCTTCTTGACGCTCGCGCCGAGGCCGTTGCTGGCGTCGAGCAGTTCGTTCATGAGGCGCTCGACCATGGTCTTCTCGCGGCGCGCCCGCGAGTAGGTGACCAGCCAGCGCAGGGCCAGCGTGGTCGAGCGGCCGGCGCGGACCTCGATCGGCACCTGGTAGGTCGCGCCACCCACGCGGCGGCTGCGGACCTCCAGGGTCGGCTTCACGTTGTCCAGCGCACGCTTGAGCGTGACCACCGGGTCGGTGCCGTTCTTCTCCCGAGCGCCCTCGAGCGCCGCGTACACGATCTTCTCGGCCAGCGAGCGCTTGCCGTCGACGAGGACCTTGTTCACCAGCTGGGTGACCAGCGGCGAGGCGTACACGGGATCGGCGTTGAGCGGCCGCTTCGGGGCCGGACCCTTGCGGGGCATCAGCTCTTCTCCTTCTTCGCGCCGTACCGGCTGCGAGCCTGCTTGCGGTTCTTCACACCCTGCGTGTCGGCCGACCCGCGGATGATCTTGTACCGCACGCCGGGGAGGTCCTTCACACGGCCGCCGCGAACCAGCACGATCGAGTGCTCCTGGAGGTTGTGCCCCTCACCCGGGATGTAGGCCGTGACCTCGATGCCGCTGGTGAGCTTGACACGAGCGACCTTGCGCAGTGCCGAGTTGGGCTTCTTCGGGGTGGTGGTGTACACGCGGGTGCACACGCCACGCCGCTGCGGGCTCCCCTTGAGCGCCGCGGTCTTGGTCTTGGCGACCTTGTCCTGGCGGCCCTTACGGACCAGCTGCTGGATGGTGGGCATGGACCGGCTTTCTCTTGAGCGTTCGCGTCTTCGTGGTTGCTCTCGCCCGGCGGCGCTCGCACACGTCGGCGTCCGGGCACGTGCCCTGGCGCCGAGCACCTGGCAGGCACTGTTTACTTGGGACTCCCCCGCACCACGAGGTCGGGCGTGTCGCCCACTCCCCGGCCTTGCGGCGCTGGTGGTGCCCGCGGGAGCGCACCGACAGGAACGAACCCGATGGTTGTCAGGAGAGTTCCGCACGGCCCATGTCCGCGATCACGACCACCGGAGTGGTCACTGCTCACGCACGGGCATACGGACCGACCCGATAGCTTTCGGGTCCGATAAGCAAAGATACCCGCCCCGTTCTGAGGGGGTCAAAACGGGGTCCCCAAGACCTGCTCGATCTTCCCCGAAGCGCCGCGGACCGAGCTAGTGGTGTGGTGTTGCCCGCGACCTTACCGCCGCTGGCAAGAGCCGCCAGCGGGCGCGGCGGGCGTCCCACGACTCGGGCGGGCCGGCGTCCGACCAGGCACGAGGTGCCGATCACACCTCCGCGAGCCAGCCGCCGGCGACGAGCTCCCCGACCGGCTGCGGCAGCAGGTGCGCCGTGCCGCCGCCGACCTGCCCGTGGTCCGGCCTCGCCACCGCGGTGAGCACCTCGAAACCCCGCACCACCCGGTACCGCCGGTACTCCCCCGGCTCCCGCCCCGGCGGCAGCGAACGCTGCGGCAGCGTCGTGCCCGCGACGAAGACCGCGTTGCCGTCGGGCGCGCCGAAGCGGTCCACTTCGGCCCCGTCGGGGAGCATCGCGTGCCGCCGGTCCTCGTAGGCGGACAGCGGCCGGTCCGGTCCGAGCGGCACGATCCGGCACTCGTACTCGGCCAGCGGCTCGTCCGGCTCGCGCTGCATCGAGTCCCGGGTGAGCGCGACCGCGCCGATCAGGTGCGCCGCCGCGGCGTGCGCCTCCGGGAAGCGGGAGCTGTTGCGCACCTCGCCACCGTCCACGCAGAACACCGACCACCAGCCGTCCGCCTCGCGCAGCATGCTCCAGCCGCCCTCGACCGGTTCCGCGAAGCTGTAGAAGCGGCGGCTCACGCCCAGCGCCGCGATGAAGCGGCGCGCCAGATCGATCGCGCCCGCGGTCCGCTCCGCGTCGAACGCGTCCGGTTCGGACCCCAGCACCAGCGCCTTGGCCTGCTCCACCGCGTGATCGGCGACGACCTCCGGCAGCCGGTGCGCCCGCGCCCGGACGTGGTCCAGGAAGTCGCGCGCCGGGGAGATGTCGTGCACGTCCAGGTAGTAGGCCATCGACAGCGGCCACACCCAGGTGCCGTCGGTGTGGAAGCGCTTCGGCACCTCCGGCGGACGGCTCGGGTCGACCTCGTCCGCCGACGTGCTGCGGGCGGCCAGCACCACCGCGCCACCCGACAGGTACTCGACCAGCAGCCGCTTCTCCACCCACGGCAGCACCGGCCGGTACGCCAACGGCCGGCCCTCCGCGTCCGCGCCGTCGAACAGCCGCGCCATCCGCACCGGGCCCGCCCCGGCGTCCGCGCCGTCGAACAGCCGCGCCATCCGCACCGGGCCCGCCCCGGCGTCCGCGCGGTGCTGCTCGTAGTGGTGCCACGCGGGCCCCAGCAACCACTCCGGCGCCTGCCTGCGCGGGAAGTGGCGGAGCTCGTCGAACGCGTCCTGCGGAGCCACCTCCGCGGGCCGGTCCTGTCCGAACTCGACGACCGGCGCACCATCCGGCGCCACCGAGCAGCGGGCCGTCGTCCACGCCCCGGACTCCGGGCGGTACTCGACGTCCCGGGCGCGGCGCAGCGCGTCCAGCACCTCCTGCGGCGGGATCCAGGTGTGCTCACCGGTGTCGGTCGTGGCGGTCCCGGAGACCTCGAAGCGGGTGCCGAGCGCCGTGCACTCGACGCCGACGCCCCACGCCCCCGCGGGCACCGCGCCCCGCAGCACCGCACCCAGCTCCGCGCGCACGTCCGGGCGCAGCGCGGGCTCGGTCGGCGCGCCGTGCGCGGCCGGAGCCGGGAACGCCCGCCCCGGCTCGGGCGGCTCGCCCTGCACCACGACGACGGACCCGATCCGCTCCACCGGCACCGGCGCCTCGAATCCCGTCAGCACCGCGGACCCGTCCCGCGACTCCGACCACCCGTGCCACCGGCCGTCCACCAAGGCCAAGGTCCCCGCCACCGGCGTCCCGACGATCACCCTGCACTCCCCCTCGTCACCGACCCGACTCCGATCATCCCGCCCCGCACCGACCCACCCCTCACCAACCCGGGTAGCGCTGGAACCAGGTGGGGTCGGTGGGGTGGTGCGGGCCGAACTCCGCCTGGGCGTCCCGTGCCGAGACCTCCACGACGTCCCGCAGCTCCAACGGGCCCAGCCACTCCGGTGGCAGCGCCTCGACCCCGTGCAGCGCGCCCGCGATGTTCCCGCACACCATCCCGGTCGACGCCGAGTCGCCGGAGTGGTTCACCGACAGCAGCAGCGCCGAGCGGAGATCGCCGGTCGCCAGCGCCGCGTACAGACCGATCGCCAACACCTCCTCGGCCAGCACGCCGTGGCCGAGGACCGCGTTGATCTCCTCCGGGCTCACCGGCCCCTTGCCCCCCAGCTGCACCGCGGCGTCCAGGCGCCACAACTGCTCCTCGTGCAGCGGCCAGCGCACCAGCAGCTCGCGCGCCGTGCGCACCGCGTCCGGCAGCGGCACCTCCCGGATCAGCTGGTGCACCACCACCGCCAACACCCCGGCGGACAGGAAACCGCTCGGATGGCCGTGGGTGAGCGCCGCGGTGCCCACTGCGACGCGGAACACCTCGGCGGGATCGTGCGACCACACCGCCACCGGCGCCGCTCGCACCACACCGCCGCAACCCTTCGAATCGTTGAGCCGGTGCTGCGGAGTCGCGAAGCGGTGCGTTCGCGCGAAGTTCTCCACCGCCTGCAGGCAGGTGCCGCCCGGCGACCGCTGCGCGAACAATCCGGGGTTCGTGATCAACCATCCGTCCGGCCGCTGCAGGTGGTGCGCGTACGGCCCGCCCGCTTGCGCCCACGGGCGGCCCTGAGCGTGCAGCCAACGCTGATAAGCGTGCTGCACCTCGGGAATCGGATCGTCGTCCGCGGGCTGAGCCCGCCGTGCCACGTGCGCCCGGATCAGCCCCTCCACCGTGAACAGCATCAGCTGCGTGCCATCGGAGACCGGCGCGACACCGCCGTGCAGCACCGGTCCGGTGAGGCCGGCCGGACCGTGCTGCTGCCGGATGACCGCGACGTCGTGGAACTCGAGCGCGTAACCGAGCGCATCACCGGCAGCGCCGCCGAGCAGAGATCCGGTGAAGCGCTCGTGCGGTTCCGGGGCCGTCCGTGCGGAACCCGCCCCAGCCTGCGCGACGGCTCGCGAGGTCAACACCGCCGCGTCGAAGGAGAACAGCTCGTACCTGCCGCAGTAGTCGCTGATCGCTCCGCCTTCGTCCAGCACGCTGGTCACGGTTCCCCAGCGCTTGTGGACGAAGTGCAGCTGCGCCGAGCCACCCGACTCCCGCACGACGTAGGCCGGGCCGACATCGGCGACATCGGCAGGACCGGTCAACCCCGTTGCCGCGCGGACCCGCTCGATGGCGTGGTCGTCGGAGGCGACCGCCGGAACCGGACGCGGAGCCGCGCGGAACGAGATCAGATCCGAAGGATCGGCCCCGGCCAGCTCGGCGACCTGGTTCCGCAGCGCTTCGGGCAGATCCTGCGCGCAGGACAACAACGGCCCTGCCAAGTCGGCTCGCGAGACCTCGCGCCGTTCAGGCGGCAGGAACGGGGAGGTGAGGTCTGCGACCCGGTGGGCGAGCACGATTGCGCGCACCTGCCACGGCAGCTCGTTGAGATGGCCCGAGTAGTCCTGGAAAACCAGCTCCGGGTTCACATCCCCTGGCACTTCCGGGCTCACCGCCGCCCGCAACAACATCGCCACCGGCAGCCCTTCGTCCGGGACCTTGGTCACCCGCTCGCGCAGGCCGGCGTACCGGGGTTCCACACCGCGGAACGCCGCTGCCGCCGCGAGCACGTCCGGATCGGTGACACCACTGGCCACCAGCACCTCGACCGCGACGATCCCCAGCACAGCGGATCGAGCGCCCTCTCGGTTGAGCGCACTTCCGAGCGTGCCCCAACGCGCCAAAGCACGTTCCGCCGCGGCGAAGGTCTCCTCGCCCACCGCTTCGACCAACCGCGGGCCGTACTCCACCCAGATCGGAGGCCCGACGCGGGTACCGCCCTCGGGGTCGTCCAACAGCATCTGCGCAGCGCGCATCGCCGCCACCAGATCCGGGACCGGATACCTCGCCTGCACTCCGGCAGTTCCCGTCAGCACCACGGACGCCTCGGTCGGCAGCTTCGGCACGACCCGGGGGAGGTACATTCGCTCGATCCGCACGTCCTCCGGCACGGCCTTCGGCGTGCTGTACGTCATCAGGCAAACGCCGTCGTCGGCGTCGAGCAGGAGCGGGTTCCCCTGCTCCGACACAAGGACCGGCAGCACCGCGCCGGCCACGTAGCGCAGGAACTGCTCCTGGTCGAAGCGGCCCGCCAGCGTCTCGCGCAAGCCGTGATCGACCAAGCCCGCCGGCGGCTCCGCCTCCTCCACCCGCGACGGTCGATAGTTCGGATTGGGATGGAAGTTCCCGATATCTCCGTTCTCGTCGACGCCGAAGGCGCCCTTGATCCCGTGCGGGGGCACGTCGCCATCGGGGTCGTAAGCGGGA
The DNA here is from genome assembly GCF_020177435.1 of Saccharopolyspora sp. 7B. Classification (NCBI taxonomy): domain Bacteria; kingdom Bacillati; phylum Actinomycetota; class Actinomycetes; order Pseudonocardiales; family Pseudonocardiaceae; genus Saccharopolyspora; species Saccharopolyspora sp. 7B. The sequence goes on from NZ_JAIUKC010000013.1 coordinate 15,306, forward strand.
TCCGTGACGTAGAGGTAGCCGCCCGCACGCGCCCTCGCCGCTTCCCGCATCGACGCCGTGATCACCGGAGTCCCGGGAGTCTCGTTCGACGAGCTCATCAACCTGATTCCTTCCAAAAATGCGGGTTGTGGTGGTGGTTGATCACCTCACCTGTCCTCTTGTCCACCTCCATGCACTTTCGGATGAATCTGACATCGATGTTCTTCACGAACGCCACTTCCGACTCTCGTGAGTCCCCGAGATTCATCTCGTCGACGTCGACACCGCCGGGAGCTTCGATCACGTACACGTACGACACGCCCCCCTTTCCGCTGCCAACAGCGCGGTCGAAAGCATGGGACTCGCTACGCGTGGTCGCGACCAACCCGCCTCTCGAATTTTCCAAGTGTTGCCAGAGATCAACGCGCTCCCCCCGTGCACGGAACCCTCCTCCGTCAGCGAAGATCTGTTCCGGAGGTCGGTCATCATGGCGGTAGAGCGTGTCTCGATCGGCGCGCCACACAACGTCGCGCTCACCCGAGTACTGCCGCGTCAAGGACCTCTCAACGCTAGCCTGGTCGAGTTCAGCACCATCAGATAGGTGGCCGAGCGGCTCACTGAAATCAGGCTCTCGAATCGGGGTTCCTGGAACGCCACCCTCTCGGGGCGAATCCGGATCAGCCCTGTCGGTTCTCGCAACCGACGGCTCGGATGCGGAATTCGCCTGCTCATGCCTCGCAGGCGATTGAGCCAGGTGCGGCGCGCCTCGTCCGCCGAGATCGCTCTCCCACGTCCGCGGGTTCGGCTCGCCCTGCTGCCCTCGGGTGGTGCTTCGTGGTCCGCCAGGCCCGCTCCGAGTCGTATCGGCATGGGCGGAGTCCCGCGATCGTGCGGTCGTCTCACCGAGGCCTCCCGCATCACGCTGCGGGTACCGTGGATCTGCCCCCTGTCCGTCTCGCGCTCGCATGCGCGGCAGAGCCGGGTCGGTAGCACCGTCCAAGGACCGCCGCTGCGCGGCGAGGTCCGCGTTCGACTGCGACTGCTGAGGGGGCTGCTGGCCCGGGGCATCGTGGCGGCCGAGGTTCTGCTCGGAAGATCGTCCAGCCGGGCCGAGTCCGCTCCGGCCCTGGAAAGGCTGCTGCGGCGCAGGGTTGCGCGGCGACCCGACGCGCGGATCCCCCGGGTTGCTCGGCGACGCCTGCACCGGTCTCGGGCGCTGCGCTTCCGGCTGCGCGCCGGGGTGCAGGTGGGACTGCCGTTCCTGCGGGAGATGCCCACCGCCCTGCGGGCGGGGCACCGAGTTCGGGTGGGCCGCAGGGTGCGGGTAGGGGCCCGCAGCCGGAGGCTGGGCCTGTTGTCCGCGGGCGAGGTCGTGGCCGCCGGGCTGCTGCTGGAACTGCGGCGGGCCCTGCTGCACGCGTCCCGGCGGCTGTGCCGGTCCTGGTGCTTGCGGGCTCCCGGGCTGCTGCGCGTATCCGGTCGACTGCGGGTGACCGGGCTGCTCCGGGTGACCGGGCTGCTGCGGATATCCGGGGTGCTGCGGGTGCCCCTGGGCCGCCGGGTAGCCCTGCGGGTGTTCCTGCGGCAGCAGGTGCCCTTGGTGCTGCCACGGCGTCCTGGGGTCCGGCCACATCTGCTGGTGCCCGGGTGGCGGGCTCGGATCTCGGGGCCGGAAGCCGAAGAACTCGGCCAGCTTGCGCAGCAGGCCCCGCTGCTCGGCGTCGTCGGCGAGCCGGCCGTTGCGGACCCATTCAGGTTCGTGGCCGGGCGGGTAGGGGCTGTCGTGGACGGCGGTGGTGCCGTCGGGGCGGAAGGCGGTCCACTGGCCGGGTTCGTCGAAGCGGGGCTGCGGGGCGCCGGAGGCGTCGGGTTCGAAGGAGGCGCGGTCCTTGCTGGCGTAGACGTTGCCGAAGTTGTCGACCCAGGCGTCCGTGGACGGCGCCACGACCTCGGCGTCCAGTTCCTTCGCCAGCTGCTGCGCGAAGTTCGGGGTGCCGTCGCCGGTGTCGGCGCCGGTGCGGCAGGAGATCAGGCGGACCGGTTCGCCGGGGCGGTAGCCGGGTGCGGCCTTGATGACCTCGGCGAGTTCCTTCGCGTCGAGGTCGCGGTCGCCGAGCCGCACACCGTCCGGTCCACCGTGGACTTCGATGGTGAAGCGCTTCGGGTCGACGGCCGCACCGGGCGGCGGTTCGACACCGGAACCGCTGCGCACCATCGAGATACCGGACTCCGTCGCCCCGATGTCGTGGGCGTCGTCGCCGAGCTTCGCGCGCAGCTCCGGGGACAGGTCGAGCTCGGCAGGCCCGTCACCGGGGCGGTTCCAGGCGTGCTGGACCTGCTCGTGCCGCGGCACCGGACGTTCGGCGGCCATCGATTCGGCGGTCGACCGCTCCGGTGCGCGCTGCGGCTGCGCGTCGGGATGGCTCCGGTGGCCCGTGCCCCACGGCACGGCCGAGTTCGGGGCGACGTGGGCGAAATCCGACCCGTCGAGCCGCGACCACGGCCGCTCGTCCGGGAACCTCGGCTGCGGCGCGGCGGGACGCGGGGCGGATGTCTGGTGGCGCGCTCCCGGCGAGTCCGGGCCGGGAGCGTGCGGCGTGCCGGGGCCGTCCGGCCGGGGCGAGGGTGCCGCGGGGGCGTCTCCTCGCGGCGGTACCGGTGGATCCGTCCGAGGCGGTACCGGCGCGGCGGCACGAGGCGGAGTCGGCGCATCCGCCCGCGAAGGCACCGGCCCATCCGCCCGCGGGGACACCGGCGCGTCGGCCCGCGGCGACACCGGGGCATCCGCCCGAGGCGGAGTCGACCCATCCGCCCGCGGCGGCACCGGCGCATCCGCCCGCGAAGGCATCGGCGCATCCGTCCGAGGGGACACCGGCCCGTCCGCCCGCGGCGGAGTCGGCGCATCGGCCCGTGGCGGAGCGCTCGGTGTTTGTGGCGCATCCGCTCGTGATACCGCGGCGCGCGGATTCCCGGGCTGCTGCGGCGAATTCCCTTGGTCGGGCGCATCCCGGTGCGCGTGCGCGGCTCGTTCCGGCGCCGTGCGGGGGCCGTCCGGCGCATGCGGCGCGCGAGGCCCGCTCGGCAGGTGGGCGGCGCCGGGGCTGCCCGGGGTGCCGGTCCAGCCGGCCGGTCGGGCGCCGCGAGCGCCGGGCGCGCCCGGCGCACCCGCCTGCGGAGCTCCTCCGGCGGGGCCGCCGCCTGCCGACGATCCGCTGGAGGGCGCGGCACCCGGCTGGTCCGGCTGGCGTGGCGGAGTCGGCGCCGCGGCGGGCGCGTCCGCGTTCGGCGGGCGCACCGGGGCATCGACCGCGGCGGACGTCGTCGCCGCGGGCCTGCTCGGCACGTCGGCGTGCCCGGCGGACGAGCCCGGCAGGTACCCACCGGCACCACCACCGTCCGATGTGGACGTCGCGGGGCCGCCGGCGGGCGCCTCGCCGCTCTGCGCGGTGAACCGGCCCGCAGCCGAACCGGCCTGCTCGCCCGGTGCGGTGCCGCCCGAGCTCGCGGTGTCCGGCCCGCCACCTGCGCGCCCGCCCGCGTCGACCGGGGCGCTCCGCACCTCGGCCGAGGTCCCGCTCTCGGGCGCGTGCCCGACCGGTGCGCCGCCCGCGTCCGAGCGGAACGAGGAACCGCCACTCGCCTGTCCGCCGGACGTGGAACCGCCGCCGGACGCGCTCTCCGCGTCCGCTCGACCCGGCGCCGCATCCCCCGCGGATCGCATCGACGTGCCAGCGCCGGTCGGCGTCTCGGGCCCGTCGCCGGTGGACCTGCCGGTCGGCGCCTCCGGCCCGTCGCCGCTGGACCTGCCCGCGGCGGTCCGCACCTCCGACCCGTCCGCACTCGACCTGCGCGCGTCCGCGGGGGAATCGGTTCCGCCACCGTCCGAGTCCGAGCCTCCGGAGTCGCCGCCACCGGCCCTGGCGTGGTGCCTGCCCGCCACGTCGGTGTCGAAGACGTCGTCGAGCTTGCGCCAGGCCTTGTCCGCGGCCTTGTCCGCGATCTTCCCGGAGACGTCGAGCTTGTCGGCGACCTTCGAGGCGATCTTCCCGGCCGCCGCGACCTTCTCCGCGGAGAACTTCGCGCCCTTGCCGAGCATCTTCATGAGGTCGCCGAAGACCTCGACCATCCGCGCCATCTTCGGCCCGACGTTGCCGATGGTCTTGATCAGCTTCCCGACGATGTCGGCGATCTTCGTGACGGTCCGGGCGATGAACGCCACCGCCTGCGGCACGACCCAGGCGAGGGAGACCACGGGTGGCGCGAGCGCTTCCAGCGCGTAGGTGATGAGCCGGGAGATGCAGTCGGCGACGAGGTCCCGGACGAAGTCGCGCACGAAGGACACGACCATGCCCATCGTGCCCACGACGCTGGAGATGGTGCCCGCGAGCTCGCCCGCCCCGGTCAGCGCCGTCGCCCGCTCCGCGGCGTGCCGCCGGTACGCGTCGCCGGCAGCGCCGGTCCAGTGCGCGGTGTCGGCCCGCACGGAGTCGCGGTACTGCGTCGCGGCCGCACCGACCGAGGTCGCGACCTGCTGCCACTGCTCGGAATAGGCCTGCACCCCGTCGGGGTCACCGGCGAACCAGTCGAGGGCTTCCTGCAGCGGCTGGATGTGCTCGATCAGCCACGCCACCCCGTAGGAGAGCAGGGTGCCGACCGGGTCGACGACGACGCTGACCGCTTCCATCGCGAGCCCGCCGTAGCCGAGGCTGCTCTCCAGCCAGGTGGACTCGTCGTTGAGGCTGGTGACGTCGTGCCAGGACTCCACGATGCCGATGCCCGTGATGCCGTCCGGCGGTTCCGAGGGATCGACGGCGTTCTGCGCGTTGACGAGCGGATTGCTCACGCCTGCATCCCGTCGAAGTTCCGGCTGTTCCCGTCGTCGGTGGCCTGGTACTCCTCAGCCGCGGCGCGCACGTCCGAGGCGGTGCCCCGGATGGCTTCGGCAGCGTGCTGGAGGGTGTCGATGCCGTGCTGCTCGGCCTGGTCGACCATCCATGCGAAGGGGCGGCACAGGATCCCGTAGGCGTCGTTGTCCATCGTCACGGCCCGCGAGGCGTCGACGGCGGCGTCCAGCGCCTCCGCCACTCCGTCCACTTTGGACGCATGGGCGCGGAGGTCCTCGATGACGACGTTCATGTCTTCGGACATCGGTTCTCCCCGTCGTCAGCGCAGGAACGAGCCGCGGCTGAAGTCCTCGTCGTCGAAGTCGTCCGGGCCGGGCCGCCGCGGTGCGCGGTTCGGCCGGCGCGGCGGCCGCGGACCGTCGTCCTCGGGGCCGATGCGCATCTCCTGCACCCCGGGGCGGCGCGGCGGCTCCTCCGGTTCCTCCGGCGGCTCCGGGAAGAATCGCTTGGCCTGGCCCAACATGTGGCGCACGGCTTCGTCGCCCTCACCGACGGTGCTCGCCGCGGCTTCCTGCATGCGTTCCGGCAGCTTCGACTGGGCCAGCCGCACCGTGCGCATGATCTCGCCCGCGAGCTTCGCCATCGGGCGGTTCCCGGCGTTCTCGGCGAGCACCAGGTCGTCGAGCATGCCGCTGGAGCCGACCGTCACCCGCACCGCGCCGTCGCGGGAGGACTCGGTGACCGAGATCTGCTCGATCTGGGCCTGCATGCGGCCGAACTTCTCGGCCTTCTCGGTCGCGCGTTCCTGCCACTCGCGGACCATCCGCTCAGCCGCGCTGATGTCCTCAGGCACTCCGCCCCCGAACGTGTGCGGAGGTCGGGCGCCGCGGCCCGACCGATCCGATCTTCTCCTCGTGCGGCGGGAACGCTACCAACACGCCTCGGCGGCCCGGGCCGGATCACGCCGATCCCGGTGTATCCCTGCTCACCTGGCCCGGTGGTCAGCCCTCGCCGTCGTAGGCGGGCTGCGGGCCCTGGATGCGGCGCGGCGACGGCTTCGGCGCCGGGAACGCCGCCAGCGGCTCCGGTTCCGGTTCGGGCGGCGCCGGTGGTTCCTGCTCCGGCGGCTCGACCCCGACTGCGGGCAGCAGCGCGGTAGGCGGATCACCGGGGTCGTCGGCACGCGGTTCCGGCTGGACGGGCGGCGCCGCTTCGGCCGCGATCGGCAGCCTCCGCACCGGGTAGCGCTCGTCCCACTCCTCGTCGGCGGGGCGCTCGCTCGCCGGCGGTTCCGGCGCGTCCGGGTCGCGGGACAGCGAGTCGCCGAACTCGGCCACGCAGTCCAGCGCGATCTGCTCCACGACGTCGCGCAGCTCCAAGTCGGCCAGCCAGCCGACCGGCAGCCCGCTCACCCCGATCAGCGCGCCGACGATGTTGCCGCAGATCGCCCCGGTCGAGTCGCTGTCGCCGTCGTGGTGCACCGCGATGCGCAGCGCCTTCGCCACGTCGTCGCCACCGGCCAGCGCACCGCACACCGCGATCGCCAGCGCCTGCTCGCCGACCCAGCCGCCGCCGAGGGTTCCGGCGATGTCCTCGGGCGTCGGATCGCCCCGCTCCGCCAGCTCGACGGCCTGCTTGAGCAGCGCGCTCGTCTCCTCGTGCCCCTCCCAGGTCTCCAAGACCTGCAGCGCCAGCCACACCCCGTCGTCGAGGGTCTGGCCCAGCAGCGCCTGCTGCACGATCACCGCCAGCGCGCCCGCCGACAGGTAGCCGGACGGATGGCTGTGGGTGAGCGCGGCGGCGCGCGCGGCCAGCTCGAACGCCACCGGCGGGTCCGGCGAGTACAGCGCCATCGGCGCCGACCGCATCACCCCGCCGCAGCCCTTCGAGTCGTTGATCGGCTCGGTGATCGACCCGGCCGACTGCCCGTCGCCGAACCGGGCCAGCGCGCGGAAGATCGTCTTGCCGGGAGCGCGGTTCGAGAACAGCCCCGGCACCTCCACCAGCCAGCCGTCCGGCTCCGGGTACACCGAGCGGAACGCGCCCGCCGCGGCCTCCCATTCCACGCCCTGGGTGTGCAGCCAGCGCTGGTAGGCCAGCTGGATCTCCGGAAGCGGGTCGGTGCTGCCGAGGGTGCGCCGCGCGATGCCACCGCGGATGAGGCCTTCCGCGCTGAACAGCGTCATCTGGGTGTCGTCGGTGATCGCGCCCTGCACGCCGTAGGCCTCCCGGAGACCTTGCGGGCCGTCCGGGCCGAACCGCTCGGTGATCTGCTCGGCGGTGACGAACTCCAGGTCGGAACCCATCGCGTCGCCGAGCGCACCGCCGAGGAAGCAGCCCAGCACCCGCTCGGTCAGCGCGGGCGCGACCTCGTCGACGGCCTCCGACTTGGCGTGTCCGCCCGCGCCCGGCGATTTCGCGATCCGCGCCTCGACGGGCGCCTCCGCGTCGGCGGCGTGGTGCGCCGGTTCCTCGCGGTCGGCGGCGAAGTCCGGCTCCTCCGGTTCGGCCTGCTCGTGGCGGTCGTGCGGTTCGGGGTCCGGGCGCTCGGCCCACTGCTCGGGAGACGCGTCCACTCGACCCGCGGGGAACTCGGCCGTTTCGGGACCGGCCTGCTCGCGGTCGTCCGGTTCCGGAGCGGTGAGCGGTTCCTCGTGCGGCGGGTCGCCGTGATGGTGCGGCGGGTCGCCGTGGTGCGGCAGCGCGCCGTGCTCGTGCTGCGGCGGTTCCGCGTAGGGCTCGTGCTGCGGCGGCTCCGCATCGTGGTCGTGGCGCGGAGGTTCGCCGCCGTGGTCGTAGCGCCGCGAGTCGTCGGGCCGGTCGTGCTGCGGCGGTTCCGGTTCCGCGGCGGGTTCGGGGCGCGGGGGCACCAGCTCCTCCCGCGGGATCCGCCCGGCCGCCTCCGGCCGGATCGACACCAGCTTCGCCAGCCGGGCGAGCTCCTCGCGGTCGGTGCGATCCGTCGAGAGCTGGAAACCGCCCGCGCCGAAGTCCGGCATCGGCCGCGCTTCGTCGGCGTCCTCGGCGGGCGGCCGGTGCGCGGCCAGCATCGACAGGTCGGTGCGGTCGGTTGCCTGGGTGAACGCGTTGACCGGTTCCGGTTCGGGTTCCGGCCGGGGGACGGGCGGGGCCTGCGGCGGCTCCGCGCGGAGGTCGGGCCGGGATGGGGATTCCTGCCGGAGCTGGGATTCCGGCCAGGACTGGGATTCCCCGCGCGGCTGGGTTTCCTGACGGGACTGGGTTTCCTGACGGGACTGGGCTTCCTGGCGGGACTGGGCTTCCTGACGCGGCTGCGAATCCTGATGGGCCGGGGATTCCGGGCGAGACCGGGATTCCTGCCGGGCCGGGGGCTCCTGCCAGAGCTGCGGTTCCCGCGGCTCGGCTTCGTGCCGGACGTGGTGCTCCGCGCTCGCCTCGACGACCGGTTCCGGCGCGGGTTCGGCGGCCGGGTCGCCGAACTCCGGTGCGTCCGGGTGCGAGTTCAACCGGCTCAGGTCGATGATCATCGTTTCTTCGTTGCTGCCGTCCACCGGCCGCACCGGCTCCGGCCCGCGGCCGCTGTCCACCGTGGTCATCAGCGGGGCGTCCAGCTCCCGCGGCCCGGACGAACCGCGCGGATCGCCCACGTAGCGCTGCGCCCACTTCGGCAACGGCGGCGGGGGCGGCGGCGGGGCGAACGCCTCGGCCGCGTCGGCGCACAACGTCTCGATGATGTCGCCCAGTTCCAGCTCGTCGCGCCACCGCGGCGGAATCGCGTCCGGCCCGTGCAGGGCACCGGCGAGCTGACCCGCCATCGCACCCGTGACGCTGCTGTCCGCCGACACGTTCACCGCCATCAGCACGGCCTCGGCGAAGCTCCCGGTCGCCGCCACCGCAGCCAGCGCGGTGCCCAGCTCACCCGGCTTGTGCTCGGTGTCGAACTCGGCGTCCAGCTCGGCGGGCTGCGGGCGGCGGCCGTCGCGGGTCGCGAACATCGCCGCGTGCACCGCCCGGCGCACCGCGGCCGGCCCGTCGGCCCCGCTGTGCAGCGAGCTCAACCGGGCGTCGGTGAGGCCCACCGCCTCCCACAACCCGATGTCGCCCTGGATCAGCTGGGTCAGCACGTCCGCGTGGAACCCGGCCGCGCCCTGCACGTTCACGTCGTCGGTGAGCAGCCGGGCCACGTCGGCGCCCGCCGCGAACACCCGCTCCTGCGAGGTGCTCCACACCATCGTCGGCGCCGCCCACACCGCGCAGTCGGCGAAGCCCGGCCGCACCACCGGCCCGGACCGCGCGTCGGCGGCGTGCTGCTGCGTCGGCGGCTGCGCGGCGAGCTTGCCCAGCCCGGACAGCGCCCCGCCCGCCGGGTTGCGGGTGGAGAACAGCTGCGGCGTCTCCAGCAGCCAGCCGCTCGGCTCCGGATGCGTCTGCAGGTAGCCGGACATCGCGAACTCCCACGGCACCCCCTGCGTGTACAGCCAGCGCAGGTGGTTCGTGCGGATCACCGGAGTGGGCAGCCACTCCACCGAATCGCCGTTCACCGCCCGCGCCCGCAGCAGCGCCTCCAAGGTGAACACGGCCAGCTGCGTCAGCTCCGTGGCGCCACCGCGCCGCCCGAACACGGGCAGGTAGTCGGTCACGCCCTGCTTGCCGAACCAGTGCTGGATGTCCCACGCCGACCTGGTGCGCACCCCCGCGCCCAGCGCATCGCCCACGGCGCCGCCGAGCAGCGCGCCGCGGAACCGGTCCGACCAGCTCAGCGCGCGCGGCTCCCGCCGCGACACGGCCGAACCGTGCGTGTTCGCGAACCACGAGGTGTCACCGGTCATCCCCAGTCTCCTGTCGGGTCACCGTGCGGGGCAGCGCCCACGACCTCCGGCCGCGGACGTCGGTCGCAAGGCCGCCGCACCGCTGCGGCGGAGGCCCGGGAGCTTTCCCGGCTCCGGCGGGGCACCGCCGATCCCTTGGACCGCACCCCGCCAATGTTGCCGCACTTGACCGACGCCACGGCCGACTCCCCCGGGTGATCGAACGACCGGGTGGCGTGCTGCGGGTGGATCAGCGGTGGCCACGGCGGGTACCGCGGTGATCGAGAGCTTGCTCACCACGCGGGATAGCGCCTGCTCCACGCGGCGTCCGCGGGTGGGGCCGGGCTGAACTCGGCGAGCGCGTCGCGGGACAGCGCCGTCACCACCTCGCGCAGCTCCAGCACGTCCAGCCACTCCGGCGGGAGGGCGCGGACCCCGTGCAGCGCGCCGACGACGTTCCCGCACACCATCCCCGTCGAATCCGAATCACCCGAGTGGTTCACCGACAGCAGCAGCGCCCGCCGCGCGTCCGGCACCGCCAGCGCCGCGTACAGGCCGATCGCCAGCGCCTCCTCGCCCACCCAGCCGCCGCCGAGCCGTTCCGCGAGCTGTTCCGGCGGCACCGGGCCCCGCTCGGCGAGCTCCACCGCCGCGTCCAGCAGCCGCAACTGCTCCTCGTGACCGCGCCAGCGCAGCAGCAGGTCCCGCGCCAGCCGCACCGCGTCCGGCAGCGGTACCTCCCGGATCAGCTGGTGCACCACCACCGCCAACACCCCCGCCGACAGGTAGCCGGACGGGTGGCCGTGCGTCAGCGCCGCCGTTCCCACCGCCGCGTGGAACACCTCGGCGGGATCGTGCGACCACACCGCCACCGGCGCCGCCCGCATCACCCCGCCGCAGCCCTTCGAATCGTTCGCCGCGTTCTCCGGCGTCGCCTGCCGGTGGGTGCGCCCGAACTCGATCAGCGCCAGCATGCAGGTGTTGCCCGGGGCGCGGACCGCGAACAGCTCGCGCTGGGCGATCAGCCAGCCGTCCGGTTCCGCCAGGTGCACCCCGTACGGCCCGGCCGCCTCCGCCCAGGTGCGGCCCTGGGTGTGCAGCCACCGCTGGTAGGCGTGCTGCACCTCCGGCACCGGATCGTTGTCCACCGGCTGCATCCGCCGCGCCACGTGCGCGCGGACCAGGCCTTCCAGGGTGAACAGCATCAGCTGCGTGTCGTCGGAGATCTCCGCGCGGCCCTGCGCGAGCACCGGGCCGGTCACGCCGTCCGGTCCGTACCGCTCCCGGATCGCGTCGATCCCGCGGAACTCGACCGCGAACCCCAGCGCATCGCCCAGCGCACCGCCGAGCATGCTGCCGAGGAAGCGCTCGTGGGAATCCGGCCCCTGTTGCACTCGTCCGCCCCTCACCGTGATCCGGCGAAGGTTATCAACGGAACGCGCCCGGCCGGGCCGGTTCCGCCGCCGGCGTTCGATAAGCTCGGCAGCCGTGAACCGCGAACGGTCCGGTTCGCTCGAATCCGGGCTGGACCTGCACCTGGACTGGTCGGGGCGGCCCGACAGCAGCACCCTCGCGGAGGCCCTGCGCGCGGCGATCCGCGACGGCCGCCTCGCCGCGGGAAGCCGCGTGCCCTCCACCCGCACCCTCGCCCACGACCTCGGCATCGCGCGCGGCACCGTGACCAGGGCGTACGCCCAGCTCGGCACCGAAGGGTTCCTGCTGTCCCGGCAAGGCGCGCCCACCACCGTCGCCGAGCGGCTCCGCAGCGGCGAACGCCCCGACCCGCCGGCGCCCCGCCCGACGGGCCGCGCGCCGCGCTGGGACTTCCGCCCGGGCAGGCCGAACCTGAGCGCCTTCCCGCGCAAGGACTGGCTGGCCGCGAGCCGCCGCGTGCTGCGCGCCATGCCCGCCGACGAGCTCGACTACGGCGATCCGCAGGGCCCGCTCGCGCTGCGCGAAGCGCTCACCGAATACCTGCGACGCGCCCGGGCCGTGCACACCACCCCCGATCGGCTGGTCGTCTGCAACGGCTACAGCGAGGCGCTCTCGCTGATCAGCAGGGTCCTGCGCGCCCGGGGCGACTCCTCGATCGACTTCGAGGACCCGTCGCTGCCGCACTTCCGCGACATCGCCGCCGAGGACGGGATGACCGTGCGCGGCGTCCCCGTCGACGACGGCGGCATCGACGTGTCCGCGCTGCGCAGCCCTGCCGTCGTCGTCACCCCCGCGCACCAGTTCCCGCTCGGCGTCACCATGCGGGCGCAGCGCCGCGCCGAGCTGATCCGCCGCGCCAAGGCCGACGGCGTGCTCGTCGTCGAGGACGACTACGACGGGGAGTTCCGCTTCGACCGCAAACCCGTCGGATCGCTGCAGGGCATGGCCCCGGACGCGGTGATCTACGCGGGCACCGCGAGCAAGACCCTCGCCCCCGCGCTGCGCATCGCCTGGCTGGCGCTGCCCGCCCGGCTGGTCGAACCGGTGCGGGCGATGCGCACCCACGGGCGGTTCGGGCCGCTGTTCGACCAGCTCGCGCTCGGCGAGCTGCTGCGATCCGGCGCCTACGACCAGCACGTGCGCCGGTCCCGGGCCGTGTACCGGGCGCGGCGCGAGCAGCTGCTGCACAGCCTGGACGGGTTGCGCGCCGGGCACCGGCGCTACCCGGCGGGCATCTCCGCCGGCCTGCACCTGACGTTGCGCCTCGACCCCGACGGTCCCGACGAGCAGCAGGTCCTCGCCCGAGCCCGCGCCCGCGGCGTCGAACTCGACGTGCTCGGCCCGTGGTGGGTGCGGCCCGGCGACCACCCCGCCGGAGTGGTGATCGGCTACGCCGCGCCCGCCGAGCACGCGTTCCGCCCCGCCTTGGCGGCGCTGCTCGACACGCTCGACCCATGACCACCACCGGCGCGGAGGCTCCCGCTACAGTGCCCACGCGCGCCGGTCCCCGCCCGCCGACACGGCGCAGGGGAACTGGTGTTCTATCCTGGGTCACCGACCGGCGCACAGCAAGGAGAATCCGTGGGCGAGCAGGAAGCAGACCAGGTGACCAGCGAAGAGACCCAAGGCGAGCAGGCATCGGCGCAGCCGGAGAACGGCACCGCCCAGGCCGAGGCGGACACCGCGCAGGCCGCGGCGACGCCGTCCGAGCCCGCCGCGGCGGCCCCGGCCCCGGCCGACGCCGCTCCGGCCGACGCGACGCCGGAGCCCGCGCCGAAGAAGACCCGCGCGCCCAAGAAGAGCACCGCCAAGAAGACCCGCACCGTCGAGCTCACGCTGACCGTGACCGGCACCGCGGAAGGCGAGTGGCAGGCCGAGCTGATGCACGCGGGCAAGCGCGTCGTGCAGGGCCTGCCGGTCCCGGCGGCCGCGGTCTCCAAGGCGGCGGCGGAACTCCACCAGGACATCTCCGAAGCCATCGAAGAGGTCCTGAGCGCCGCGCGCGAGCAGCACGAGGCGAAGCTCGCCGAGCTCGAAGCCGAGGTCGAGCGGGTCCGCAAGGCCCTGCTGGAGCTCGAGGGCTGACGACCGCACCGGTCGGCCGAGTCCCCGGACGCCGCCACCCCCGTTCCGGGGCGGCCGCGTCGGGGGCACCCGGTTCGCGGCGCCGTCCCGATCAGAACTCCAGCACCAACCGGCCCCGCACCCCGCCGGCTTCCAGCGCGCGGTGCGCCTGCGCCGCCTCGCCCGCCGGGTAGGTCCGCGCCAGCCGCAGGGTCAGCACCCCTTCGTCCACCTGGGACCGCGGCCGGTCCAGCTCTTCCCACTCCTGCGCGTACTCGCGCCCCGCCACCGGCCGGTAGGTGATGCCGCGCTCCGCTCCGGCGGTGAAGAACCGCGCGGTCGAGATCCGGCCGGTGCCGCCTCGCGGATGCGTTCCGCCACGTCGTCCCCGCGCGCCACGACGACGTCCGCCCCGAGCGACCGGACCAGTTCCCGGTCCCGGTCGGCCGCGTCCGCGACGACCCGCAGCCCGTCGGCCTTCGCCAGCTGCACCACGCAACCCCCGAACGCCCCCGCGGCGCCGGTGACCGCGATCGCCTCGCCCGGCGCCGAGTCCAGGAGGTCCAGCGCCTGGCGGGCGGTGAGCGCGTTCATCGGCAGGGTCGCGCCGATCACTCGCATGCCCGGTGCAACCTGCCGCCGGGCCGCCGCTGTTCCGCCGGAGGACCACCCGCTCGTGTAGTGGCGAACGCGTGTTCGACTCCGGATGATCGGAGTCATGGACCCCAGACACCGCACCCACCGCAGGCTGCACCTCGTCCCGGCGGCGGCCGGCCCGGCCGCAGGGGGAACCGGTCCGCCGACGTCCACCGGCGCCGCGCCCGATCCCGGGAGCGGTGGCGGCGAGCGGTGGCCGTCCGCTCCCGAGCCGCTCACCGACGACCGCGTCGCCGAGTGCACCGATGCCGGGCTCGTCGCCGAGATCCGCGCGTGCGAGGCGTTGCGGCACCGCCTGCTGCACGACCAGCTGACCCTGCTCACCGAAGCACGCCGCCGGGGGCTCCGACTGCCCGCCGGCCCGTCGCCCGCCCGGTCCGGAGGAGCCCCGACATGATCGCCGGAACCACCACGATCGCGGCCGCGGTGCATCGCGCCGTCCGCTCCTGCACCACCGGTCTCCGAACGCTCGGCCGCGGGTTCGCGGCCACGCGCCCCGAACAGCGGGAGGTCCCCGCTCGAACCCGAGCGGGGACCTCCCGTGCACTGCTCCGCGACCTGCGGCCGCCTACCGGATCACCGGTAGTCGCGACCGAAGTCGTAGTCGTCCAGCGGCACCGCGGCACCGGTGCCTGCGCCGAACACGTCCGGCGTGTAGTAGCCGTCGTCGTAGGACGGGATCGCGTACGCCGCGGCCCGCGCCTCCTCGGTCGGCTGCACCTGGATGTTGCGGTAGCGGTTGATGCCGGTACCGGCCGGGATCAACTTACCGATGATCACGTTCTCCTTCAGGCCGACCAGCTTGTCACTCGCGCCCTCGATCGCGGCGTTCGTGAGGATGCGGGTCGTCTCCTGGAAGGAGGCCGCCGACAGCCAGGACTCCGTGGCCAGCGAGGCCTTGGTGATGCCCATCAGCACCGGACGGCCCGAAGCCGGGTCGCCGCCCTCGGCCACCACGCGGCGGTTCTCGCCCTCGAACTGCGAGCGCTCCACCGGCGAGCCGGGCAGGAACTCCGTCGCACCCGAGTCGATGATGATGACGCGCCGCAGCATCTGCCGGACGATGACCTCCACGTGCTTGTCGTGGATGCCGACGCCCTGCGAGCGGTAGACCTCCTGGACCTCGCGGACCAGGTGCAGCTGGGCCTCGCGGGGCCCCATCACGCGCAGCACCTCGTGCGGGTCGACGGCGCCTTCCAGCAGCTGCTGGCCGACGTCGACATGGTCGCCGTCCGCGATCTGCCGCTCGCTGCCGTCCACCGAGATCGTCGCGAGCCGCTGCCGCTTGGACAGCTTGTCGTAGACGATCTCCTCGCTGCCGTCGTCCGGGATGACCGTGATCTTCCAGTACCGGTCGTTGTCCTCCATCCGGATCCGTCCGGGGGCGTCGGCGATCGGCGCCTTGCCCTTCGGGACCCGGGCTTCGAACAGCTCCGTGACACGCGGCAGACCGGTGGTGATGTCGTCACCGGCGACACCGCCCTGGTGGAAGGTGCGCATCGTCAGCTGCGTGCCGGGCTCACCGATCGACTGGGCGGCGACGATGCCGACGGCCTCGCCGACGTCCACCAGCTTGCCGGTGGCCATCGAGCGGCCGTAGCAGACCGCGCAGACGCCGACGCCGGACTCGCAGGTCAGCACGCTGCGGACCTTGACCTTGGAGATCTTGGCCGCGAGCAGCTTCTCGATCGCCGGGTCGCCCAGGTCGGAACCGCGGGCGAGCACGATGTTGCCGTCCGAGTCCGTGACGTCCTCGGCGGTCGTGCGGGCGTAGATGCTGGTCTCGACGTGCGCGTCGCGCAGCACCGTGCCGTCCGGCAGCACCTCGGCGATCGGCATCTTGATGCCGCGCTCGGTGCCGCAGTCGGTCTCCCGCACGATGACGTCCTGCGAGACGTCCACCAGACGACGGGTCAGGTAACCCGAGTCGGCGGTGCGCAGCGCCGTGTCGGCCAGACCCTTGCGGGCACCGTGGTTGGAGATGAAGTACTCCAGCACGGACAGGCCTTCGCGGTAGTTCGCCTTGATCGGGCGCGGGATGTACTCGCCCTTCGGGTTCGACACCAGGCCACGCATGCCGGCCAGCTGCACGACCTGGGTCATGTTGCCCGCCGCCCCGGACTTCACGATCATGCTGATCGAGTTGTCCTCGGGGAAGTTCTTCTCCATGGCCTCGGCGACCTCGTCCTTGGCCGCCGTCCAGACCTTGACGAGCTCCGCGTTGCGCTCCTGGTAGGACAGCGCACCACGGCGGTAGCGCTTCTCCACCTGCTCGGCGCGCTGCTCGTAGGAGTCGAGGATCTCGCTCTTCTGCGGCGGGACGACCACGTCGGAGATCGACACGGTCACGCCGGAACGGGTGGCCCAGTGGAAACCGGCGTCCTTCAGCTTGTCCAGCGTCTGGGCGACGGTGACCATCGGGTACCGCTCGGCGAGGTCGTTGACGATCGCCGCCTGCCGCTTCTTCGGCAGCAGGTCGTTGACGAACGGGTAGTCCTCGGGCAGGAGCTCGTTGAAGAACACCCGGCCGAGCGTGGTGTCGGCGAGCCACGGCTTGCCCGGCTCCCAGTCCTCCGGCGTGGCCTCCTTGGCGGGGACCACGTCGCGGAGCCGGATCCGGATCTTCGCCTGCAGCGAGAGCCCGCCGCGGTCGAAGGCCATGATGGCCTCGCCCACGGAGGAGAACGCCTGGCCTTCACCCGGTGCACCCTCGACCAGCCTGGTCAGGTGGTACAGGCCGGTGACCATGTCCAGACGCGGCATCGCCAGCGGGCGACCCGACGCGGGCGAGAGGATGTTGTTGCTGGACAGCATCAAGATCCGGGCCTCGGCCTGCGCCTCGGCCGACAGCGGCAGGTGCACCGCCATCTGGTCACCGTCGAAGTCGGCGTTGAACGCCTCGCACACCAGCGGGTGCAGCTGGATGGCCTTGCCTTCGACCAGCTGCGGCTCGAAGGCCTGGATGCCCAGGCGGTGCAGCGTGGGAGCACGGTTGAGCAGCACCGGGTGCTCGGCGATGACCTCTTCCAGCACGTCCCACACCTGCGGGCGCTGGCGCTCCACCATCCGCTTCGCGGACTTGATGTTCTGCGCGTGGTTGAGGTCCACCAGCCGCTTCATGACGAACGGCTTGAACAGCTCGACCGCCATCTCCTTCGGCAGGCCGCACTGGTGCAGCTTCAGCTGCGGGCCGACGACGATGACCGAACGGCCGGAGTAGTCGACGCGCTTGCCGAGCAGGTTCTGGCGGAAGCGGCCCTGCTTGCCCTTGAGCAGGTCGGACAGCGACTTCAGCGGCCGGTTGCCGGGCCCGGTGACCGGGCGCCCGCGACGACCGTTGTCGAACAGCGCGTCCACGGACTCCTGCAGCATCCGCTTCTCGTTGTTGACGATGATCTCGGGCGCGCCGAGGTCGATCAGTCGCTTGAGGCGGTTGTTGCGGTTGATGACCCGGCGGTACAGGTCGTTCAGGTCCGAGGTGGCGAAGCGGCCACCGTCGAGCTGGACCATCGGACGCAGGTCCGGCGGGATCACCGGCACGCAGTTGAGCACCATGCCGCCGGGGTTGTTCCCGGTGGCCTGGAACGCGGCGACGACCTTGAGCCGCTTGAGCGCGCGCAGCTTCTTCTGCCCCTTGCCGGAGCGGATCGTCTCGCGCAGCAGCTCGGCCTCGGCACCGATGTCGAAGTCCTGCAGCAGCGCCTGGATGGACTCGGCACCCATGCCGCCGGTGAAGTACTCGCCGTACCGGTCGTAGAGCTCGCGGTAGAGCATCTCGTCCGAGATCAGCTGACGGGGCTCCAGCTTGGTGAAGGTCTCCCAGATCTCGTCGAGCTTGTCGATGTCGCGCTGCGAGCGGTCGCGCAGCTGGCGCATCTCGCGCTCGCCGCCCTCCTTGACCTTGCGGCGCACGTCGCTCTTCGCACCCTCGGCCTCGAGCTCGGCCAGGTCGGCTTCGAGCTTCTGGGCACGGGCTTCGAGGTCCGCGTCACGCTGGTCGGAGACCCGCTTGCGCTCGACCGCCATCTCGTTCTCGAGCGTGGACAGGTCGTTGTGCCGCATCTCGGTGTTCACCGAAGTGATCACGTACGCGGCGAAGTAAATGATCTTTTCGAGATCCTTGGGAGCCAGGTCGAGCAGGTAGCCCAGCCGACTCGGAACGCCCTTGAAGTACCAGATGTGGGTCACCGAAGCGGCGAGCTCGATGTGCCCCATCCGCTCGCGGCGCACCTTGGCCCGGGTCACCTCGACGCCGCAGCGCTCGCAGATGATGCCCTTGAAGCGGACCCGCTTGTACTTGCCGCAGTAGCATTCCCAGTCGCGGGTCGGACCGAAGATCTTCTCGCAGAAGAGCCCGTCCTTCTCCGGCTTCAGGGTTCGGTAGTTGATCGTCTCGGGCTTCTTGACCTCGCCGAACGACCACTGGCGGATGTCGTCGGCCGTGGCGAGGCCGATGCGGAGTTCATCGAAGAAGTTGACGTCCAGCACGTCGGGTCTTCTCCCTTAGTCGAAAGGTCCGGCCGGCTACCGGCCGGGAATGCCAGGTTGGGTCGATGGCCGGGGGGGGGGGGGGGGCCCGGCCCCCGCGCCCCCGGGGGGGGGGGGGGGCACCCCGGCCCCCCCCCACGACCGCGGCGCGCCCCCCCACCCCCCGCGACTCCAGGT
>NZ_JAIUKC010000014.1:0-103520 GCF_020177435.1 Saccharopolyspora sp. 7B
CGCCCCCCCCCCCCCGGGCGGCGGCGCCTGGCGGCGGGCCGGGGGGGGGGCCCGCCCCCCCCCCCCCCCCCCCCCCCCCCCCCCCCCCCCCCCCCGCGGCGAGGTCACTGAACGACGTCGTCCACCGAGGGGGACTCGTTCCGGGACAGGTTGATGCCGAGGTTCGCCGCGGCACGCTCCAGGTCCTCGTCGTCTCCGTCGCGCATCTCGATGGCAGCACCGTCCGTGGAGAGCACCTCCACGTTCAAGCACAGCGACTGCAGCTCCTTGAGGAGCACCTTGAACGACTCCGGGATACCCGGGTCCGGGATGTTCTCGCCCTTGACGATCGCCTCGTACACCTTCACGCGGCCGATGACGTCGTCGGACTTGATCGTCAGCAGCTCCTGCAGGGTGTACGCGGCACCGTAGGCCTGCATGGCCCAGCACTCCATCTCACCGAAGCGCTGACCACCGAACTGCGCCTTACCGCCCAGCGGCTGCTGGGTGATCATCGAGTACGGGCCGGTCGACCGGGCGTGGATCTTGTCGTCCACCAGGTGCGACAGCTTCAGGATGTACATGTAGCCGAGGGCCACCGGGTACGGGTACGGCTCCCCGCTGCGGCCGTCGAACAGCTGCGCCTTGCCGTTGGCCTTGACCATCCGCTCACCGTCGCGGTTCGGCAGGGTGGAGCCGAGCAGGCCGGTGATCTCCTCCTCGCGGGCACCGTCGAAGACGGGGCTGGCGGTGTTGGTGCCGGCCTCCACCTCGTAGAGGTCCGCGGGCAGGCGCTTGGCCCAGTCCGGGTCGCCGTCGATGGACCAGCCCTGCGAGGCGATCCACCCGAGGTGGGTCTCCAGCACCTGACCGATGTTCATCCGTCGCGGCACACCGTGGGTGTTCAGGATGATGTCGACCGGGGTGCCGTCCTCGGTGAACGGCATGTCCTCGATCGGCAGGATCTTGCCGATGACGCCCTTGTTGCCGTGCCGGCCGGCGAGCTTGTCGCCGTCCTGGATCTTGCGCTTCTGCGCCACGTAGACGCGGACCAGCTCGTTGACGCCCGGGGGCAGCTCGTCGTCCTCGTCGCGGTTGAAGACGCGGACGCCGATGACCTTGCCGGTCTCGCCGTGCGGCACCTTCAGCGAGGTGTCGCGGACTTCGCGGGCCTTCTCGCCGAAGATCGCGCGCAGCAGCCGCTCCTCCGGGGTCAGCTCGGTCTCGCCCTTCGGCGTGACCTTGCCGACCAGGATGTCGCCGCCCTGCACCTCGGCACCGATGCGGATGATGCCGCGCTCGTCGAGGTCGGCCAGCACGTCCTCGGAGACGTTCGGGATGTCCCGGGTGATCTCCTCGGCACCGAGCTTGGTGTCGCGGGCGTCGACCTCGTGCTCCTCGATGTGGATCGAGGTGAGCACGTCGTCCTGCACCAGGCGCTGGGACAGGATGATCGCGTCTTCGTAGTTGTGCCCCTCCCACGGCATGATGGCCACGCGCAGGTTCTTGCCCAGCGCCATCTCGCCGTTCTGGGTGCACGGCCCGTCCGCGATGACCTGACCGACCTCGACGCGATCGCCTTCGTTCACGATCGGCTTCTGGTTGGTGCAGGTGCCGTGGTTCGAGCGGTTGAACTTCTGCAGCCGGTAGGTGTGCCGGGTGCCGTCGTCGGCCATCACCGTCACGTAGTCGGCGCAGATCTCCTCGATCACACCGGCCTTGTCGGCGGTCACCACGTCACCGGCGTCGACGGCGGCGCGGAGCTCCATGCCGGTGCCGACCAGCGGGGACTCGCTGCGCAGCAGCGGCACCGCCTGGCGCTGCATGTTCGCGCCCATCAGCGCGCGGTTCGCGTCGTCGTGCTCGAGGAACGGGATCATCGCGGTCGCGGCGGAGACCATCTGCCGCGGCGAGACGTCCATGTAGTCGATCTCGGTCGGGGCGAGGAGCTCGACCTCGCCGCCCTTCCGGCGACCCAGCACGCGGTCGTCGAGGAACACGCCGTCGTCGTCGATCGGCGCGTTGGCCTGCGCCTTGACGTAGCGGTCCTCTTCGTCGGCGGTCAGGTAGTCGATCTGGTCGGTGACCCGGCCGTCGACGACCTTGCGGTACGGCGTCTCGATGAAGCCGAACGGGTTGACCCGCGCGAACGTGGCCAGCGAGCCGATCAGGCCGATGTTCGGGCCTTCCGGCGTCTCGATCGGGCACATGCGGCCGTAGTGCGAGGGGTGGACGTCGCGGACCTCCATGCCCGCGCGCTCCCGGGACAGACCGCCCGGACCGAGCGCGGAGAGCCGACGCTTGTGCGTCAGGCCCGCGATCGGGTTGGTCTGGTCCATGAACTGCGACAGCTGCGAGGTGCCGAAGAACTCGCGGATCGCCGCCACCACGGGACGGATGTTGATCAGCGTCTGCGGCGTGATCGCCTCGACGTCCTGGGTGGTCATCCGCTCGCGGACGACGCGCTCCATGCGGGACAGGCCGACGCGGACCTGGTTCTGGATCAGCTCGCCGACGGTGCGCAGGCGGCGGTTGCCGAAGTGGTCGATGTCGTCGACCTCGACCGGCACCTCCAGGTCGCCCTCGCCCATCGAGGTCTCGCCCGCGTGCAGGCGGACCAGGTACTCGATGGTGGTGACGATGTCGTCCTCGGTGAGGACGCCGGAGTCGAACGGCAGCTCCAGGCCCAGCTTCTTGTTGACCTTGTAGCGGCCGACGCGGGCCAGGTCGTAGCGCTTCTCCTTGAAGAACAGGTTCTCCAGGAGGGTCTGCGCGCTCTCCTTGGTCGGCGGTTCGCCCGGGCGCAGCTTGCGGTAGATGTCGAGCAGCGCCTCGTCCTGACCGGCGGTGTGGTCCTTCTCCAGCGTCGCCATCAGCGTCTCGGAGAAGCCGAACCGCTCGCGGATCGCCTCCGCGCTCCAGCCCAGGGCCTTCAGCAGCACCGTCACCGGCTGGCGGCGCTTGCGGTCGATGCGGACACCGACGGTGTCGCGCTTGTCGACGTCGAACTCCAGCCACGCACCGCGGCTGGGAATGATCTTGACGCTGTAGACGTCCTTGTCCGTCGTCTTGTCGACCGAGCTGTCGAAGTAGACGCCGGGCGAGCGCACGAGCTGGGACACCACGACGCGCTCGGTGCCGTTGATGATGAAGGTGCCCTTGTCGGTCATGACCGGGAAGTCACCCATGAACACCGTCTGGCTCTTGATCTCGCCAGTGGTGTGGTTGGTGAACTCCGCCGTGACGAACAGCGGGGCCGCGTAGGTCATGTCCTTGTCCTTGCACTCGTCAACCGAGGCCTTGACCTCGTCGAAGCGCGGATCCGTGAAGGACAGGGACATCGATCCGGAGAAGTCCTCGATCGGGGAGATCTCGCTGAGGACTTCTTCCAGGCCACCGACAGGGCTTTCGTCGCCGGCGTCGACCCGGCGCTGGAACCAGGCCTCGTCGCCGACAAGCCATTCGAAGGACTGGACCTGCAGATCGAGCAGATCAGGTACTTCCAACGGTTCGCGGATGTTCGCGAACGAGACCCGCCTGGGTGCCCCAGCGATCCCCGACGTGTAGTTGGAAGCTGCAGAGACCTTGGTCGCGCGGGAGACTGCCAAGATGCGTCCTTCCGGGACTCTGAACTGGCTACAGCCGCGTCAGGAGGCGTTGGCAACCAGCTAACACGACTGTCAAGGGTGCAATGGCGCCCACGATCCTAGATCCCGTCATGGGGAGGGCGGAAAGAGGGCAGCGCAAAGTAGCAGTCTAGACGCTACGACGCCACCTGTCGAGGGGCCCGCCGACGAACCGTCCCGGAAGTCGTCTGCGGAGCCGCACCTCGCGAGGCCCTGCCCGTGTTGGGAACCAGAGTGAACCCGCCGCCGCCGACAGTCAAGAGATCACGCTCCGATCACCCTCGTGGCGCAAGACACGATCACTACACGTGATCGCCAACAGGCCCGTTCCGCCTGGTCAAGGCTTCACCGAGTGGTAGTTCAGGCGACTTTCCGCCAGGGTCGGCGCCCGCCGGAACCGACCGCTCCGATCGCGCACAGCACTCGGATTCACCGGTTTCCGCCACCGGGGAGCACCCCGGTTCGCCTATGATCCAGAAAGCCGCCGGCGTTGTCGGCCATCTCACGCCGCAGGCCTCCGCCCAGGTGTTCCAGCGGGGAGTGCGGCCGGGAAACGCCGCCCGGCTGACCTCGCAGGGGGTCGCGGTTCGTGCACGGAGCGGGTGCACCGGTCCTCGACTCCCCGCAGCGAACGCACGGGCTATTCGGTACCGGTGAACATCGGTACGGTGAAACGCCCCGCGACGCCGCGACGCTGGTAGTCGTGTGAGCATGCCACAGGAGAATCGGGATGAATGACGATGCGGGTCGGCCGGACGAACTCGCCGACGGGCGAGCGCGTTCGACCGGGGATCAGCAGCGCGCCGATGCCGGAGCGTCGTGGTTCAGCTCCGCGGAGGGCCAGGCCGCGGCGGACCGCTCCGGCGGCCAGGCCCGGCCCGGCGCCCCCGCGGACACCGCCCGAGCGACCGCGCAGGACCGCCCCAGCCCGCAGCAGCGGTACGCCGACGCCATCACCGCGATGAACGCCGTCATCTCCACCCTCGACTTCGAGCAGCTGCCCTGGGTGACCGAGGTGTTCCGCGCGACCGCGGGCGTGCTCGACGACCGCGATCCGGCGCGCGCGGGCGTGCTGAACAACCTCGGCAGCGCCGCCCAGCTGCGGTACTTGCAGAGCAAGCAGGTCGAGGACCTGGAGGACGCGGTCGGCTACTACCGGGACGCCTCGACCGGCGCGCACCAGGACGACCCCGACCTGGTGCTCTACCAGTGCAACCTGGCGCTGGCGCTGACCGAGCTCGCCGTCACCGGGGAGGACCCCGCGCACGCCGCGGAATCGGTGCGCGCGGCCCGGCTGGCCACCGAGCAGACGCCGCGGCGCGATCCGCGGCGGATCATGACCCTGGTCCGGCTGGCGAACGCATTGAAGACGCACGCGCGCCTCGCGGGCGACCCCCGCTCGGACGACGAGTCGATCGACGTGTTCCGGGAGGCGGCGCGGGCGGCCTCCCGCGGCGGGGGCACCGAGGCCGCGGAGCTGCGGATCAACCTGGGTGCCGCGCTGCTGCGCCGCTACCAGCGCAACGGCTCGGCGCAGGACCTGGACGAAGGCATCACGCACCTGCGGCGCGGGGCCGACGGGCTGGCCGACGGGGAGGCGCGCCGGGGAGCGCTGTGCCACCTGGCCAGCGCGTTGCGGCTGCGCTTCGAGCAGGCCGGGGACCTCGCCGACCTGGAGGCGGGCATCGGCGAGCTGATCGGCGTGCTGGGCGTGCTCAGCCCCGGGCACCCGCTGCTCGGGCGCGCTCTGGTGCTGCTGGCCGAATCGACCGCCGAGCACGTGGACAGCACCGGCGAGCCGGGCCCGCTGCGCCGCACGTTGCGCGCCTACGCGGTGAGCGCCCGCGGCATGGCGGCCGAGGACCCCGAGCGGTCGTTCGCGCTCGCCGGCTACGGGGCCTTGCTGCGCAGGCACTTCCTGCACGGCGCGGAGGCCGACGCGCTCGACACCGCGGTCGCCGCCGGGGAGGCGTCGGCCGAGGGATCGCTGGACGGCAAGGTGCTGCACTCGCTGGCGCTGACCCTGCTGACCCGCTACGAGAACACCGCGGACGAGGACGACCTGGACCGCGCCAAGCAGGTGTGCGACCAAGCGGCCACCGCGCCCGAGACCCCGCAGCACCTGGCGTGGGCGCAGCTCGGCGTGATCGCCGCGCACCGGTTCCGCCGCACCACCCGCACCGGCGAGTTGGAAGCCGCCGTGGAGTGGTTCGACCGCGCGCTGGAGGCGATGTCCGCCGACGCGCCGGAGCGGGCCGCCGTGGCCACCCACCTGGGCCGGGCCCTGCAGTCGCTGCACCAGCGCACCGGCAGGCGCCGGTTCTACCGCTGGGCGCGGCGGGTGCTCGCCGAGGCCGCCGCGCAGCCGTCCGCACCCGCCGATCAGCGGCTGCGGGCCGCGAGCCTGAACGGCAGGCTCGCCGCGGGTGCCCAGCGCTGGTCGGAGGCGGTGGAGTCATTCACCACGGCGGTGGAACTGCTGCCGCTGGTCACCCGGGCGAAGCGGGCGGTGGCCGCCCCCGCGATGCAGCAGCGGTGGGCGCGGATCGCCGCGGACGCGGCCGCGTGCGCGGTGGAGAACGGCGAACCGGAGCGCGCCGTGGAGCTGCTGGAACACGGCCACGCCGCGCTGCTGTCGGACTTCCTGCCCGCGGGCGGCGAGCTCGGTGCGCTGCACCGCGACCACCCGGAGCTCGCCGACGAAGCCGTCCGGCTTCGCCGGCTGCTGGACCGGCCACCGGGCGAGCCCGCGCTCACCGACCCGGCGGAGGGCGGCGCGCTGCGCGCCCGGCTGGTCGACGCATGGGAAGACCTGCTGCGCGAGGTGCGCTCCGATCCGGCGCACGCGAACCACCTGCGGTTGCGCCCGTTCGCCGACCTCGCCGGGGAGGGCGAGGAGGGCTCGGTGGTGCTGGTCAACCTGAGCCGGTACCGCTCGGACGCGCTGGTGCTGGTCGCGGGCCGGGTGCTGACCGTCCCGCTGCCGGGCGCGGGCCCGGAGGCGGCCGCCGAGCAGGCCAGGGCCGGGTTAGGCGTGACCGACCAGCGCGATCAGCGCGCGCTGCTGGAGGCGCTGGACTGGGCGTGGCACAACGTCACCCGCCCGGTGCTGGACCGGATGGGATACGTGCAGCCGCCGGCGGAGGGCCAGCGCTGGCCGCGGCTGTGGTGGTGCGTGCTGGGGCCGCTGGGCTTCCTGCCGCTGCACGCGGCCGCGGCGCGGGACGGGGCGAGCACCCTGGACCGGGTGGTGTCCTCGTACGCCCCGACGCTGGGCGCGTTGAACGAGACCCGGCACCGGCCGGTCCCGGACCAGGGCCGGGCGCTGGTGGCGGCGGACTCGCTGGAGCCGGGCGCGCGGGAGCTGCCCAGGGAGAACCAGATCCTCGCCCGTTACTGGCCGGACGCGGAGGTGCTGTCCCCGGCGACGACGTCGGCCACGGAGCTGCAGCAGCTGCTGCCCGGCGCGGCGTGGGTGCACGTGTGCGAACCGAGCGCCCAGTACCCGGCGCAGCCCGCGGCCGGACTGGTGCTGGACCGGGAACCGCCGCAGCGGGGGCTGGGGCTGGTCGAGATGGGCCAGCTGGGCCTGCACCAGACGGAGTTCGGCTACCTGGGCCGCTGCTCGACCTTCGTGGACGCCCCGTCGGCGGCGGCGGTGCCGCTGGCGACGGCCCTGGGCTTCGCGGGCTTCGCGCACGTCATCGGCTCGTTGTGGGAGGTCGACGAGGAGTGCGCGCTGGAGGTGCACTCGGAGGTCTACGAGGCGGTGTTCGGCGCGGAGGAGTTCGACACCGGCCGTTCCTCGCACGCCCTGCACGACGTGGCCCGGCGGCTGCGCGCCGAGTTCCCGGACATGCCGTCGCGCTGGTCGGCGCACCTGCACGTCGGGCCCTGATCGCGCTAGCCCAGACCGGCGGCCAGCCCAGATCGGCGAGCGCACCGGTGCGGGGCGCTCGCCGCGGGCGGTCAGTGCTGGCTGATGTTCGCGATCTTCCACTGGTCGCCGTGCCGCTCCGCGCTGATGACGACCTGCGCGGGCCCGACCGACGGTTCGCCGCCGATGTCGGTGCGGGTGGCGTTCTGGTCCACGAACAGCAGCACCTCGGCGCGGTCGCCTTCCAACCGGGTGACGCTGCTGGCCTTGACCGTGGTGGTGACGACCAGCTTCTGGATGGGCGCCTGCTGCTTGACGGTGGTGAACAGCTGCTCGTACTCACCGACGGCGCGGCCGACGAGCAGGTCCTTCGCCGCGCGCTCGGTCTTGCCGGTGTCGGCGAAGTCGTAGGAGAAGATCTTCTCGACGCCGTCGGTGATCTGCCCGTTCACCTCGCTGGTGCCTGCCTGGTCGGCGAGCGCCCGATTGCCGTAGAACGCGCCGTAGGCCTCGACGCCGAACCAGGTCGCGAGTCCGGCGAGCACGACGGTCACCGCGAGCAGGGCGGCGACGAGCCCGGTGTTCCGGCTCCGCTCGGCGTCGGCGCCGCCGTGCTCATCGGTGGGCTGGTCCGCTCCGGGCTCGGCCGCGCCGGACGGGTCGGCGGGTTCGGTGCCGGTCCGGTCGTCGGCGGGCAGGTCGGCGACGGCGTGGAAGCGCTGCTCGGTCCCGTCGGAGTCCGCTTCCCCGGAATCGTCCGGTTCGAGGGCGTCGCCGGTGCCTGCGGGCTCGCCCTCCGAGGCGGCCGTGGAGGACGCGGACCGAGCGGTCTCCTCGTCGGCGGCACCGGATTCCTGGTCAGCAGCAACGGAATCCTGGTCGTCGGCACCGTCCTGCTCGACCGCAGCAGCCCGGTCACCGGCGGCCTCCCGCCCGGCCTCCGCGGCGGACTCCCGTCCACCGGACGTCGAACCGTCCACATCGGACGATTCGGCACCCGCCGGCGTCGCCTCCTCCTCCGGCCGGTTCAACCCGATCCGCGAACCGGAGTTCTGCGAACCGGTGCGGTTGCGCTGACCGGCGACGCGCCGCCGCGACGTCGATCCGGGACGACGGGGATGGGGCACGGGAACCACTCCTAGTGCGTACGGGTTCGGCGGCTTGCTCGGGGGATCAGCCGACCGCGACGGGGCCGAGGACGCTGAGCTTCCAGTCCTGGCCCTCGCGGGTCAGTTCGGCCTGGTACCGGCTGCGCTTCTCGGCGGGCTGCTGGCCTTCCGGGGTGACGGTCACCTTCACCACCGCGATCATGCGGGCCTTGCCCGCGCGGTCGTTGAGCTCGGTGAGCCCGGCGGAGAGGACTTCCGCCTTGGTGACCGTCTTGGCCTGCGTGATGCTGTCGGCGTACTGCTGCCGCCCGCGCACCACGTCCTCGTGCAGCGGGCCGGTGGAGGACCGCTCCCACAGGTCGAGCCCGGGCTGCACGTCGCGGAAGTCCAGCGTGTTGAAGTTGATGATCGCCTGGGTGCCCGCCTGCAGCGCGTCGTCCCGTTCGGCCGCGTAGGCGGCGTTGCCGTTGCTGGCGGCGACGGCCCAGGTGATGCCGGTGACCAGGGCGGCCACCACGGCGACGGCCAGCGCGATTCCCGAGACCAGCACGGGCCACGGTCGTCTCGCGGTCGGGCGGTTCTCGGTCTCCGGGCCGGGTTCGGCCGCGTTCTCGGTCATCGGCTCACCTCGTTTCGCGGTGCCGTCGGGCTGGCTCACTGTCCGGGGGCGTTCTGAGCGCCGCGCACGTTGATCGGGCTGCCCGGCGGCTCCGCACAGTGTGCATCAGTGTTCAGCGGTGTCGGCGCCAGGTCGTTGCCCGCACGCTTCTGGGTCGCTTCGTAACCGGCCGTGCACGGCAGCGGGTCGAAGATGTTCAGCGCCAGCCCGAAGTGGGCGGTGCCGTCGCCGGGCACCACGCTGTAGCCGCCAGCGGAGACCATCGGGTAGGTGACCAGCAGCTGCTCGATCCCGTCGGTGTTCGCGGCGAGCAGGTCGGTGGTGCTGGTGAGGTTCCGCACCAGGGTGCCGAGCTGCGGCCCGGTCTCGTTGAGCAGCCCGCTGACCTGGCGCGCGGCGGGCGGCGCCTGCTTGATCAGGTTGCGGATGTCCGGGTCGGAGCTGCGCAGCTGCTCGGCCAGCAACCGCAGGTCGGAGCTGTAGGAGCGGATCGCGGAGCCCTGCTCGTTCTGGGTGGCGAGCACGGTGGTGCCGTCCTCCAGCAGCTTCCGGGTCTGCGGCAGGTGCTGCTGAGCTTCGGTGGTGAACTCGCGCGTGGTGTCGAGCACCCGCTGCAGGTTGCCGCCGTTGTTGCGGAACGCGGTGCCGAGCTCGTCGACGACGGTCCGCAGCGAGTCCGGGGGCACCGACTTGGAGAAGTCGTCCAGGTTGGTCATGAGCTCTTCGACCGGCAGCGGCGTGCTGGTGGCCTGCCGCTCGATGACCGACCCGTCCTTCAGGTACGGCCCGGAGCCGGTCCGGGGCCGCAGGTCGACGTACTGCTCGCCGACGGCGGACCGGTTGGTGACGACGGCGTCCACGTCCCGCGGGATGCGGTCGTGGCCCGCGTCGATGTCCAAGGGCACTTCGATGCCGTCGGAGGTCAGCTTCATCTCCCCGACGCGTCCGATGGGCACGCCCCGGTAGGTGACCTCGGCGTTGTCGAAGATGCCGCCGGAATCGGCGAGGTTCATGGTCACCACGTAGCCGCGGGGGCCGAGCAGCCGGTCCAGCCCGGCGTAGCGGGCGCCCGCGTAACCGATGCCGACGAACGCGATCACCACGAACGCGATGACCTGCAGGCGGGTTTTGCGCGTGAGCATCAGTCATCGCCTCCGAACAGGAAGTCGAGCAGCCCGCCGTCCTTCTCGTCCGGTTCGGTGCTCGGCTCGGTGGACGTCTCCGGGGGCGGCTGCGGGGCCGTGGTGCCGGGCTGGGGCTGCGGTTGCAGCGGCAGCGGCGGGGCGCCGGGCAGCTGGACCAGCGGCTGCCGGGAGCGGCCGATGTTGCCGAGGATGTTGGTGAGGTTGAGGTCCGCGTCGATGTACAGGTTGGTGTAGTCGCCCTTGATGCCCTGCACGGCGCCGTCGGTGAACGGGTAGGTCAGCAGGATCTCGAAGGACTTCGGCAGGTCGTCGCCCGCGGCTTCGAGCTGCGCGAGCGTCGGCTGCAGCGCCTGCAGGTTGTGCACCAGGTCGTCCTGGCTGCGGTTGACCACGTCGGTGGCGACCCCGGAGAGCTCGTCCAGCGACTGCAGCATGGTGACCAGCTGGGTCCGCTGGTCGTTGAGCACCTTCAGCCCGGGTTCGAGGTCGCGCAGCGCGGTGTCGATGTTGCCGCGCTGCGCGTCGAGGCTGGCGGAGAGCCGGTTGACGCTGTCCAGCGCGCGGGTGATGTCGTCGCGCTGCGCGTCGAGCCCGGCGACGAGTTCGTCGAGGTTTCCGAGCAGGCTGCGGGCGTCGGCCTCCCGCCCGTCGAGGGCGGTGTTGAGCTCGCGGGTGATGTTCTGCAGCTGGGCGACGCCGCCGCCGTTGAGCAGCAGGGACAGCGCACCGAGGACTTCTTCGACCTCGGGGTTGCGGCCGCTGCGGTCCAGACTGATCACGTCGCCGTTGATGAGCCGGCCCTGCGGTGCTTCCGGTGCGGGCGGCGCGGCGAGTTCGACGTACTTCTCGCCGAGCAGGCTGGACTGGCGGAGCCGGGCGATGGCGTTGCCGGGCAGCTTCACGTCCCGGTTGACCTCCAGAACGGCTTCGGCGTCCCAGGAGCCGTCGGCGAGCCCGATCGTGCTGACCCGCCCGACGGGCACGTCGTTGACCCGCACCCCGGCGTTGGGCACCAGGTCGAGCACGTCGTCGAAGCGCACCTTCACCCGGTAGGGCTTGTCGCCGAGGTCGGCGCCACCGGGCAGGGGTAAGCCGGAGACGCCGGTGAACCCGCAGCCGCTCACCAGCACGAGCGCGCTGGTGGCGAGGGCGAGGACCTTCCCGGCACGGCCGGCCGGGGTTGCACGGCCGATCACTGGCCACCTCCGGTGACGAGCGGGGTGCCGACGCCGCCGAGCGGCAGCGCCGGGTCGCCGGTGGCCGCGCCGTTCTGCTGCGCGGGCGGGTTGCCCTGCGCCTGCGAGAGCAGGTCGGCGATGCTGGTGAACGGCAGGATCCCGTCCAGCACCGGCTGGATCGCGTTGCACGCGTCGAGCACGTTGTCCGGCAGTTGCAGCGGGGTTCCGGCGGTGGGCTGGCGGACGAGCTTGCACACCCCCACCAGCGGCGGCTCGTTCAGCTCGTTGATGACCGCGCGGGTGTCGAGGGTCCCGGAGGCGGCGTTGTAGGAGTTCTGCAGGTTGCCCAGCGCCAGCGGCGCGTCCCGCAGCGATTCGGACAGGGCCGCCTTCTGGTTCACCAGCACTTGGGCGACGCCGTTGAGCTGGTCCACGTTGGACTTGAGCTGCCCGCGGTTCTCCCGCACGAACTGCTCGACCTTGCCGAGCGCGACGGCGAGTTCGGCGAAGGACGCGCCGAGGTCCTCCCGCTCCCCCGCCAGCAACGAGCTGACGTCCTGCATCTGGGTGTTGAACCGGCGCACCTGCTCGTCGTTGTCGTTGAGCATGGTGGTGAACCGCTGCAGGTTGTCGACGGTGGCGAACAGGTCCTTGCTGCTGCCGGAGAGCGTGCTGCCCGCCTGGCCGAGGTGCTGCAGCGTGTCGGCGAGCGCCTGGCCGTTGCCGTCGAGGTTGGCGGCACCGGTGTCGAGCAGCCGGGTCAGCGCCCCGTCCTTGTTCGCGCCGTCCGGCCCGAGCGCCGCGGTGATGTCGTTGAGGCTGCGGTACACCTCGTCGAGCTCGACGGGGGTGGCGGTGCGCTCCTTCGGGATGACGGCGCCGTCGGCTAGCTTCGGCCCTCCCTTGTAGACCGGGGCGAGCTGCACGTACCGGTCGCTGACGACGCTCGGCGAGACGAGCACCGCGTTCACCTCGGCGGGCACGTCCACGTCGCGGTCCAGCGACATGGTGACCTTCACGGTCTGCCCGTGCGGTTCGACCTGGTCGACGGTGCCCATCGGGACGCCGAGCATCCGCACGTCCCCACCGGGGTAGACGCCGACCGCGGCGGAGAAGTAGGCGGTGACGCGCTTCTCGTTCGCCCCGTAGAACAGCCACCACACGGCACCGGTGGCCAGCAGCGCCACCGCGCAGGCGATCGCGATCATGCTGGTGAGGGGTGGTTTCCGGGTGCTCATGGCTTGCAGCCCTCCGGGTTGATCGGGCCGACGCTGGGCGGCAGCAGACCGCAGATGTAGGTGTCGAACCAGCGGCCGGTGCCGAGCACGTTCGAGAACACCCGGGTGAACGGGCCGAACGCCTCGATGCTGCGGTCGAGGTTGTCCTGGTTGCGCTGCAGCATCTTGGTGACCTTGTCCAGCTGGGCCAGGGTCGGTCCGAGCTGCGCCTGGTTGTCGTCGACGAGTCCGCTCAGCTGGGCGGAGAGGGCCCGGGTGCCGTCGAGCAGCGAGCTGATCTGGTCGCGCCGCTCGCGGACCTCCTGCAGCAGCAGGTTCCCGTCGGCGAGCAGCTTCTCGAACTCGGCGTTGCGGTCGGCGACGGTGCGGGAGACGTTCGCGGTGTTCGCCAGCAGCTCCTTGAGCTGCTGGTCGCGGGAGGAGATGGTCTGCGACAGCGCGGACAGCCCGTTGAGCGCGCCGCGCACGTCGTCGGGGGTGTCGGAGAACGTGTCGGACAGCGTCTGGAAGCTCTCGGCGAGCTGCTCGGTGTCGATGCTGCCGACGGTGCGCTGCAGGCCGCTGAACGCCTCGATCACGTCGTAGGGAGCCATGGTCCGGTTCAGCGGGATCGGGTCCGAACCGGACTGCTCGCGGTCACCGCGCGGATCCAGCGCCAGGTACTTCTGCCCCAGCAAGGTCTTGATCTTGATGGCGGCGGTGGTGTTGTTCCCGATCCAGGTGTCCTTGACCCGGAACGAGACGGCCACGTGGTCGCCTTCGAGCTCGACGGAGCTGACGGTGCCGACCTTCACCCCGGCCACCCGGACCTCGTTGTCCGGCATCAGCCCGGCGGCCTCGCTGAAGTTCGCCTGGTAGCTGGTGCCGCTGATCAGCGGCAGCCGCTCGAAGTTCATCGCGATGACGAACCCGATCAGCAGCACCAGCAGGCCGGCGATGCCGATCTTCAGCGGATCGCGTTTCTGGAAAGACGTCATCCTTGGCACCTCGGCTGGGTCACGGGCATCAGCGGCAGCGGGATGTTGACGTCGCCGATGCCGACCTTCCCGGACAGCCCGCACAGGAAGAAGTTGAACCAGGCGCCGTGCGTACCGGTGCGCGTGATCGTCTCCAGCTTGTCGGGCATGTTCTGGAGGGTCCGCTCGGTGATGTCCTCGTTGTCGTTGAGGTTCTTGGACAGCTCGCCGAGCCCGGCGATGTCCTGCTGCAGCGGCGGTCGCGCCTCGGTCAGCAGGCCGGCGGTGGTGTTGGTGAGC
Source organism: Saccharopolyspora sp. 7B (assembly GCF_020177435.1). Lineage (NCBI taxonomy): Bacteria > Bacillati > Actinomycetota > Actinomycetes > Pseudonocardiales > Pseudonocardiaceae > Saccharopolyspora > Saccharopolyspora sp. 7B. Next base: position 14,028 of record NZ_JAIUKC010000014.1, read on the forward strand.
CCGTCCAGCGCGCCCACCGCGTCCCCGATGGACTCGCGGTCCTCGGACAGCCCGGACACGACCTGCTGGAGCTGCACGATCAGGCCGGACAGCTGGTCGTCGCGGGCGTTGACGGTGCCGAGCACGTTGTTCAGGTTGGTGACGACCTCGCCGATCACCTGGTCCTTCGCGGCGAGCGTGGAGGTCAGCGACGCGGTGTGCGACAGCAGGCTCTGCACCGTGCCGCCCTCGCCCTGCAGGACCTGGATGATCTCGTAGGACAACTTGTTCACGTCGTCCGGCGACAGCGCCTGGAACAGCGGTTTGAACCCGCCGAGCAGCACCGTGAGGTCCAGCGCCGGTTTGGTCTGGGCGAGCGGGATGGTGCCGCCCGCGGGCAGGTAGTCGTTCGGCGCGCCCGCGCCCTGCTCCAGCGCCACGTAGCGCTGCCCCACCAGGTTCCGGTACTTGATCGTCGCCCGGACCGACTTGGGCAGCTTGCGCTCCGAGACGCTGAACTCGACCTCGGCGGTCCGCCGGTCCACCACCTGCACGTCCTCGACCTGGCCGACCTTGACGCCGGAGATGCGGACCTCGTCGCCCACGTTGAGGGCGGTCGCGTCGGTAAACCGGGCCTTGTAGTTCTCCGCGGACCGCAGGTCGTTGTTCGCGATGGTGATCACCAGGACCCCGGTCGCCAGCAACGTGACGAGCACGAAGATGCCGAACTTGACCAGGGGGCCGAAGACGCCGCGCGCGTTCACCGGTAGCTCACCTCCGCTCCGCGCAGGACCGGGCCCACCAGCAGCGAACCCCAGCCGGGCACGTTCTGGGCGGGCTCACCGATCGTGGGTGCCAGCACCGTCGAGACCATGTCCCGTTCGGCCGGCGAGTTCTGCACTCCGAGGTCGTCGGAGGCGGGCGCCGCCTGCGGCGTGGTGCTCGCGGGAGCACCGCCGCTGGGCAGCAGGCCGTCGTTGCCGGTGCGGGACGCCGGCGGCGGCACCGAACCGTCGTTGAGCGGGCCGTCCGGCGGGTACTGCGGGAAGGGCTTGGGGCCGTTCACGAAGTCGTAGCAGCGCGGGCCGCGCTTGTCGCCGTACACCGGCTCGTCCTGGTTCGGGACGTACTTGCCGCGGTTCGGCACGATCTCCAGCGTGATGTGCAGGCCCGGTTCCTCCGTGCCCACGCCGAACGCCTGGTCGATCAGCGGCACGTAGTCGGCCATGCCCTTGAGGAAGCAGGGGAACGCCGGGGAGTACTTCGCGAACACGTCCGCGGTGGGCCGCGCCGACTCGCCGAGCCGGATCAGGTCGTCGCCGTTGGCTTCGAGGAACCCGGTGGCGTCGTTCGACGTGGTCGTCAGCTGGGAGGTGAGTCTGCGCAGGTTCTCCTGCTGGTCCACCAACGTCCGCGAGGTCTGCGACAGATCACCCAGCGCCGCCAGCACGTCCGGCGCCGCCTGCTCGTAGGTCTCCGCCACCCCGACCAGCTGCCGCAGGTTCTCCTGCAACTGCGGCACCGACGGGTTCAACCCCGCCACGTACTCGTTCAACCGCGAGATCGTGTCCCCGATCGACTCACCACGACCGTCCAACGCCTGGCTCAACGAATTCAACGTCACCGCCAGATCGTCCGGGTGGATCGCCTCCAGCACCGGCATCGTGTCCGCCAGCACCGTCTCCAACTCCACCGACGCCCGCGTCCGATCCTGCGAGATCACATCACCCGAAGCCAACCGCACCGACGACGCCCGCTCCGGCACGTCCAACGACACGTACCGCTCCCCGAACAACGTCCGCGGCAACAACCGCGCCGACACGTTCGACGGCAACAACCGCGCCTTCTCCGGCTCCAACGCCAAGTGCAACTCCGCACCGCCGTCGACAGGCCGCACCTCGGAGACCCGGCCGATGATCATGCCGCGGGCTTTGACGTCCGAGTCCGGCATCAGCTGGTTCCCGGTGGACGCCGCCTTCAGCACCACGTTCACAGTGGACTCGAAGGCCCGCTGGTAGGTGGCGATCGAGAACGCCAGGAACAGCACGATGACCATCAGCAGCGCCAGGCCGAGCAGCCTGCGCCGCACCGTGAGCAGTGCCGTGCGAGTACTCATCCCGTGATCCGAACCGTCGTCGTGGTGCCCCAGATCGCGAGGCTGAGGAAGAAGTCGAGCAGGGCCGTCGTCACGATCGCGGTGCGCACCGCGCGCCCCACCGCGACGCCGACGCCCGCCGGACCGCCGCTGGCCCGGTAGCCGTAGTAGCAGTGCGTCATGATCACCACGACGCTGAAGACCAGCACCTTCCCGAAGGACCACAGCACGTCCTCCGGTGGGAGGAACAGGTTGAAGTAGTGGTCGTAGGTGCCCGCCGACTGCCCGTACAGCTGCACCGTCACCGTCCGCGCCGCCAGGTACGAGGTGAGCAGCCCCAGCACGTACAGCGGCACCACCGCCACGAACCCGGCCATCACCCGGGTCGTCACCAGGTACGGCAGGCTCGGCACGCCCATGACCTCCAGCGCGTCGATCTCGTCGGAGATCCGCATCGCGCCGAGCTGCGCGGTGAACCCGGACCCGACCGTCGCCGACAGCGCCAGCCCGGCGACCAGCGGCGCGATCTCGCGGGTGTTGAAGTAGGCCGAGACGAACCCGGCGAACGCCGAGGTGCCCAGCTGGTTCAGCGCCGCGTAGCCCTGCAGGCCCACCACGGTGCCGGTGAACAGCGTCATGCCGATCATCACGCCGACCGTGCCGCCGATCACCGCGAGCGCCCCGCTACCGAAGCTGACCTCGGTCAGCAGCCGCAGCGTCTCCTTGGCGTAGCGGGTGACGGACTTCGGGATCCAGCCCAGCGTCCGCAGGTAGAACGACATCTGGTCGCCCAGATCGTCGAGCATCTGAAGTGGCCGTCGAGCCACGCTCTTCACGCGCTGCGTCATCGTCGTCATGCCCGCTCACATCCCCTTGGGCGGCACGACCTGCAGGTAGATCGTGGTCAGAATGAAGTTCACCGCGAACAGCAGCAGGAAGGTGATCACCACGGCCTGGTTCACCGCGTCGCCCACGCCCTTCGGCCCGGGCGGCGGGTTCAACCCGCGGTAGGCCGCGACCACGCCCGCCAGGAAACCGAAGATCAAGGCCTTGAGCTCGCTGATCCACACGTCCGGCAGCTGCGCCAGCGCGTTGAAGCTCGCCATGTAGGCGCCGGGCGTACCGCCCTGCATGATCACGTTGAAGAAGTAGCCGCCGAGCACGCCGACGACGCTGACCATGCCGTTGAGCAGCACCGCCACCAGGATCGCCGCCAGCACCCGCGGCACCACCAGCCGCTGCACCACGGAGACGCCGAGCACCTCCATCGCGTCGATCTCGTCGCGGATCTTCCGCGAGCCGAGGTCGGCGCAGATCGCCGAACCACCGGCACCGGCGATCAGCAGCGCCGTCACGATCGGGCTGGCCTGCTGGATGATCGCCAGCACGCTCGCGCCACCGGTGAACGACTGGGCGCCGATCTGGCGGGTCAGCGAACCCAGCTGCAGCGCGATGACCGCGCCGAACGGGATCGCCACCAGCGCGGTGGGCAGGATGGTCACGCTGGCGATGAACCAGCACTGCTGGATGAACTCACGGAACTGGAACGGCCGGCTCGGGATGGACCGGACCACGTCCAGTCCCAGTGCGAACAACCGGCCCGTCTCGCGCAATGCTCCCGATCCCGGGAATGATCGTGCGCTGCTCGCCCGCGATCGCGTGGGCGGTGCGCTCACTGCTCACCACCTTTGCGGCGTCCGAACCAGCGGCGGCGCGCGCTCACCGGTTCGTCATCGGGCTGGAAACCGGACTGCAGCGGCGGTTCCCCGCGCGGGCGGGGCCGCGGCGAAGGGCGCGCCCCGTGTCCGGGTTGGGCGGGTCCGTGCGAACCCGGGGTCTGCTGCGGCCTGCCCTGCGGGGCGGGCGCCGGTTGCTGCGGGGCGGCGTGCCGGGTCGCGGGGTTCGGCGTCGTCGGGTTCGGCGTCGTCTGCTCGGCCGGTCCCTGCGGAGCCTGCTGCGCGGCCGCGGCGGGCTGCTGCGGTACCTGCGCGACCTCGCCCTGCGACAGGGTGCCGCTGCGCGCGCCCGCGGTCGCCGGGGCTCCTTCGCGGATCCCGTAGCGCTCCCGCTCCTGCGGGGTGAGGCTCTTGAAGATCTCCTGCTGCGCCGACGGGGTCAGCGAACCCAGGTTCGCCATCACCCGGTCCTGCCTGCGCCGCACCGCGGTGCGCTCCGGCAGGCCCGGCGTCGCCTCCAGCTGGGGCATGATGTGCGGGACGCCCTGCTCCCCGCGCAGCTCGGCGAGCTCGGCGGCCGCCTGGCCGGCGTCCTTCTCCTCGCTCATCCCGATCGGACCCTGCCTGCGGCCGTTGAGGAACTGCTCCACCACCGGTTCCGTCGAGGTCAGCAGCACCTCCCGCGGCCCGTACATCACCAGGTTGCGGCGGAACAGCATCCCGATGTTGTCCGGCACCGTGCGGGCCGTGTTGATGTCGTGCGTGACGATCAGGCAGGTCGCGTCGATCTGCGCGTTCAGGTCCACGATCAGCTGGTTCAGGTAGGCCGTGCGCACCGGGTCCAGGCCGGAGTCCGGCTCGTCGAACAGCAGGATCTCGGGATCGAGCACCAGCGCCCTGGCGAGCCCGGCGCGCTTGCGCATGCCGCCGGAGATCTCGCCCGGCAGCTTGGTCTCGGCACCGAGCAGGCCGACCATCTCCATCTTCTCCATCACGACCTGGCGCACCTCGGACTCGTTCTTCCGGGTGTGCTCGCGCAGCGGGAAGGCGATGTTGTCGTAGAGGTTCATCGAGCCGAACAAGGCGCCGTCCTGGAACAGCACGCCGAAAAGCTTCCGGATCTCGTAGAGGTCCTTCTCCGCGCAGTCGCAGACGTCGACGCCGTCGATCAGAACCTTGCCCTGCTCCGGCTTCAGCAGCCCCACCAAGGACTTCAGGAAGACCGACTTGCCGGTGCCCGACGGACCCAGCAGCACGCTGATCTCGCCGGTCGGCAGGGTCAGCGTCACGTCCCGCCAGATGGTCTGCGCGCCGAAGGACTTGGACAAGCCCTCGACCCTGACCTCGACACCCATCCGGCACCTCCGCGTTCCTTCGTTGGCCGCGTTACTCGCTGGCATCACTCCGCCAAGTGCAGTAGCGCACCCGAACGGGGAGCCTCGCATATGTGACTCGACTAACCGACGTCAGGAGCGTCACACCTATGCAACGAGCGAGACGCGCACAGGTTACTCACGAGTTCAGTTAGATTCCCAGAGCGCGGCGCAAATCGTTCCGAACTGTCCGGATCTGTGGTTTCGCAGACCGAAAAAATCAATGAAATGTGCACGGACCGCAAAAAGGCGGGCACCCGGGGTGGGTCCCCCCCTTCTCATGCCACTCGCGGAATGATCTTTTCAACGCGGGCCGGGCGGACGGGGAGATCCAGTGCACGGATCTCCCGCGACGATCGTTATCCGATCGATTCGCGGACCGCCCGGCGCCCTCCGCTGAGCATTCCGGTTCGCGGCGGAAGTGCATGCCGACCGTGACACCGCGTGAGCGGTGCCCGGCCGGCGGGAGATCACTTCAGGGTGATCTTGGCGCCGGACTCCTCCAGCTTGGCCTTGGCCTCGTTGGCCTTGTCCTTGTCGACCTTCTCCAGGAGGGCCTTCGGGGCGCCCTCGACGAGCTCCTTGGCCTCCTTCAGGCCCAGGCCGGAGACGACCTCGCGGACGACCTTGATGACCTGGATCTTCTTGTCGCCGGCGTCCTCGAGGACGACGTCGAACTCGTCCTGCTCCTCGACCTCGGCGGCAGCGCCACCGGCGGCCGGGGCGGCCACGGCCGCGACCGGGGCGGCGGCGGTGACGTCGAAGGTCTCCTCGAACTGCTTCACGAACTCGGAGAGCTCCAGCAGCGTCATTTCCTTGAAGACGTCCAGCAGCTCGTCGTTGCTCAGCTTGGCCATGACGGCGTTCCTTTCAGATCTGCGTCCGCCTCGGCGAACGGGTGCGATGTGCGGGCGGAATCCCGGCGCGCGCGCAGCGTTCCGGGCCGGGACGGATCAGGAGTCCGACTCGGCGCCCTTCTTCTCCTGCAGCGCGGCGGCCAGGCGCGCGACCTGGGACGCCGGAGCGGCGAACAGGCCTGCGGTCTGGTTCAGCTTGCCCTTCAGCGCGCCGGCCAGCTTGGACAGCGTGACCTCGCGCGAGTCCAGGTCGGCGATCCGCTCGACCTCGGAAACCGAGATCGCGCGGCCGTCCATGTAGCCGCCCTTGATCACCAGGGCCTGGTTGTCCTTGGCGAAATCGCGGAGCGCCTTCGCCGCGTCCACCGGCTCGCCCTCGATGAAGGCGATCGCGGTGGGGCCGACGAACAGGTCGTCGAGGCCTTCGACCCCGGACTGCTCGGCGGCCCGCTTGACGAGCGTGTTCTTCGCGACCCGGTAGGTCGTGCCCTCGCCCAGGGCGGTGCGCAGCTGCCCCAGCTGCGCCATGGACAGCCCGCGGTACTCGGTCACCACGGTGGTGGTCGCGGTGTTGAACCGCGAAGCGATCTCTTCGACCGCGTCGACCTTCTCCGGCTTTGCCATGTCGCCTCCTCTCTTCGATCGACTCGGAATCCCGCGAAAGCGGATTCGTAGCCGGTTGACGATCCCGAGGAGACGAAAAACGCCCCGGCGCAGCAGGCACGGGGCGGAAACTCAGCACCGGCGCGCATGCGCGCTCAGGTGCGGCCACGTCCTCCTGCGCGGGCCGCCCGCATCGCAACGGGACCTTCGTTTCCGCGCATCGCGAGCGACGCGTGGAAAGACCAGCGGTCTTGGGTGGAACTGCGACCAGAGTACTGCACCCCCGCGGCAGCTCGGACGGCACCCCCGCAGGTGGGCGGCCCGACGCAACCGCCGCGGCGCGGGACGATCACCACCCTTGCCCGGCACGGCAAGATGTCATTCGTGGCCGACCCGAACGAGTCGCACCGCGACGACCGAACCCCCCGCCCGGACGCGACCCCCGAAGTGGTGGACGCCGAACTCGTGCCGGATCCGCCGCGCACCCCGCCGGTGAGCGCGCCCGCACCCGACGACGAGCAGGCCCGGCAGTACGAGCAGTACCAGCGGTTCCTGGAGTTCCAGCGGTTCCAGGAGTGGCAGCGCGGGCAGGACGGCACCGGCGGGGGGGCCCCCCCCCCGCCCCCCCCGCCCGCCGCGCCGCCCCAGCCGCAGGGCAGGCCGTGGTGGAAGAAGGCGCTGGTCCTGCTGTGGTCGCTGCTGCGGCCGCTGCTCGGGAGGCTGCTGTTCCTGCTCGTGACGGTGGCGCTGGTCGTGCTGCTGCTGTTCTGGCTGCTGTCCAAGCTGCTCGGTGGCGTCACCGGCGGTGGCGGAGGAGGCGGTGGGACCGGCGGCGCTCCCCCGGACGCCGCGCCCGTCACCCCGCCGTCGCCACAACGCGTCGTCCGCGCCTTCTACGGCTACGTCGCGCACCAGCCGGAGCAGGTCTGCGCCCTGTTCACCCCCGAAGGCGGGAGCGCCTTCGCCTACTACTCGCAGACCGCCGACTGCGCCGCCGCCGCGGTCGCGGCGCACGAGAAGGTCACCGAACCGAACTCGTTCAGCAGCCCGCGCTTCACCAACGACGTCATCCAGGAGAGCGAGGGCACGGCCGTCGTCGACTCCTGCGCGCTGAGCGTGTCCGGTGGCCCGCCGCTCGGGAAGTTCAGCATGTCCCGCCAGCCCAACGGCGGCTGGCAGATCGACAACTACGAACCCGCCGCCTGCTCCTGAGAATGCGAAAGCGGGGCGCCCCCCGGAAGGGGACGGCCCGCTCGCAGCGGAAGTCCGCGTCAGGCAGGAGCCTCGGTGAGGTTCCGGGTCAAGCTCGGGTCCACCGGGATGCCCGGGCCCATCGTCGTCGTGAAGGTGACCTTCTTGACGTAGCGGCCCTTGGAGGTGGACGGCTTGGCACGCAGGATCTCGTCCAGCGCGGCCGCGTAGTTCTCCACCAGCTGCGTGGTGTCGAACGAGGCCTTGCCGATGATCAGGTGCAGGTTGGCCTGCTTGTCCACCCGGAAGCTGATCTTGCCGCCCTTGATCTCGGAGACGGCCTTCGTGACGTTCGGGGTGACGGTGCCGGTCTTCGGGTTCGGCATGAGGCCGCGCGGCCCGAGGACTCGCGCGATCTTGCCGACCTTCGCCATCTGGTCCGGGGTGGCGATCGCCGCGTCGAAGTCGAGCCAGCCGCCCTGGATGCGCTCGATGAGGTCTTCGGAGCCGACCGCGTCCGCGCCGGCGGCCTCGGCCTCGGCGGCCTTGTCCCCGGTGGCGAACACGATGACCCGGACGGTCTTGCCAGTGCCGTGCGGCAGGTTCACGGTCCCGCGGACCATCTGGTCGGCCTTGCGCGGGTCGACGCCCAGACGCAGGGCCACCTCGACGGTGGGGTCCATCTTGACCTTGGCGGTCTTCTTGGCCAGCTCGACGGCCTCCAGCGGCGCGTACAGCCGCGCGCGGTCGACCAGCTCGGCGGCCTGCTGATATGCCTTGCTGCGCTTAGTCATTCTCTGTCCTTAACGGTGGATCAGTCGTGGTCGCGTAGGGCTGCGCGAGCCCTCCCACACGTGCCGGTTCGTCAGCCTTCGACGGTGAGACCCATCGACCGGGCGGTGCCGGCGATGATCTTCGAGGCCTGGTCGAGGTCCTTGGCGTTGAGGTCGACCATCTTGGTCTGCGCGATCTCGCGGATCTGGTCCGCGGTGACCTTGCCGACCTTCGACTTGTGCGGCTCGCCGCTGCCCTTCTGCACACCCGCGGCCTTCAGCAGCAGCTTCGCCGCCGGCGGGGTCTTCAGGTTGAAGGTGAAGGAGCGGTCTTCGAACACGGAGATCTCGACCGGCACCACGTCGCCGCGCTGGCTTTCCGTGGCGGCGTTGTAGGCCTTGCAGAACTCCATGATGTTCACGCCGTGCTGGCCCAGCGCCGGGCCGACGGGCGGAGCCGGGTTGGCCTGGCCTGCCGAGATTTGCAGCTTGATGATCGCTGCGAGCTTCTTCTTCTTGGGCGGCATCTCTAGCTTCCTAGTGTCTTCGGTGTCCGTTCGCCCGACCCGAGGACGGGCCGGGCACGGGCGGGGACCACGACGGTGGCATCGCCCGTTCCCGCGGCAGGTCCTGCCAGAGCCTGCCGCAGCCGCCGGAATCCCCTCGTCGGCCCGTCGCCGGGCTTCCGGGGAACCGGTCAGATCTTGGAAACCTGGTTGAACGACAGCTCGACCGGCGTCTCCCGGCCGAAGATCGACACCAGCACCTTGAGCTTCTGGTTGTCGGCGTTGACCTCGCTGATCGTCGCGGGCAGCGTGGCGAACGGGCCGTCCATGACGGTGATCGACTCGCCGACCTCGAAGTCCACCTCGACCGAGGGCTTCGCGGACGCGGCGGGCTGGGCGGCCTTCTTGCCCTGCTCCGGCTTCGCTTCCTTCTCCGCCTGCGGCGCGAGGAACTTCAGCACGTCGTTGATGCCCAGCGGCGAAGGCTGCGAGGTCGCACCGATGAACCCGGTGACACCCGGGGTGTTGCGGACCGCGCTCCACGAGGCGTCGTTGAGCTCCATGCGAACCAGGATGTAGCCGGGCAGCACCTTGCGCTGCACCAGCTTGCGCTGGCCGTTCTTGATCTCGGTGACCTCTTCGGTGGGCACCTCGACCTGGAAGATGTAGTCCTCGACGTCCAGCGTCTGGGCGCGGGTCTCCAGGTTCGTCTTGACCTTGTTCTCGTAGCCGGCGTACGAGTGCACGACGTACCACTCGCCCGGAGCGCGGCGCAGCGCGGCGCGCAGCTCCTCGACCGGGTCGGCCTCGGCCTCTTCCTCGGCTTCGGCTTCCTCGGCCTCGGCGCTCTCCGCTTCGGCTTCGGTGCTCTCGGCGCCGTCGTCCTCGGTGGACTCCGCGGACTCGGCCGCTTCGTCGGTCGCCGCGTCGTCCGCCGAGGCCTCCTCGTCGGCGCCGGTGGTCGAACCGGTGTCCTCGCCGGAGTCGGCGCCGCGAGCGGAGTCGACGTCGTCGGCCACCGCCGACTCCTCGGCCTCGGCCGGCGCACCGGTCCGGCCGGTCAACTCCTGGTCCTCGTGGGAGGTCCCGTCTCCTGAGGTCACAGTGGGTCTCGCTTCCTCTCGTGCGTTATGCGCCGGGTCGATGGCGCGACAGCGGCCCGCTGTTCGCCGCGGGCCGTGGCGCTCAGCCGAACAACCAGAGCACGCCCTTGGCGAACAGCACGTCCAGGCCGGCGACGAACGCCACCAGAATGCTGACGAACACGAGCACCACGAGCGTGTAGGTGATCAGTGCCCGGCGTGTCGGCCAGATGACCTTGCGCAGCTCGGCGACGACCTCGCGCAGGAAGCGCCACACCTTGCGGAACGGCGAGACCCGACCCTTCCGGCCGTCTCGCGACGGAGTCGGCCGACCCTTCGACTCAGTTGTGCGGGTGGCACCGGAGTCCGGCCCGCCCGCACCGCCCTGCCGGGCGGAAGCGCGGGAGGCGCGACGCTCGCGTCGTGCGGCGGCGCTGGAGGGCTGAGCGGCATCCTGCTGCTCGTCCGGCCCCTGCTCGCGGTCGTCGCTCACGCCTGCTTCCTCCGCTCACCGTGTGCATCGACGCAGGGGTGACAGGACTCGAACCTGCAACCTGCGGTTTTGGAGACCGCTGCTCTGCCAATTGAGCTACACCCCTTCGCGACCGTCGGCCGCGTCGGAACACACCATACGCCAGCCCCGAAACCGGCCTACGCCGAGTTCGGGTGCGGGTGTACCGGCATCCCAAGACGGGAAGTGTACGGGATCGCTCCGCGCCTCCTGCACGGGCGGTCCGACAACGGCGAACGCCGAGGCGGGGAGCGTGCCGCCCCGGTTCGCGCTCTGCGAAGATGTTCCCATGTCAGCACCACTGGACCAGTCCGAGTCAGGCACCTCGAAGCGGCGCGTCTCCGCCCGCGTCGGCGGCATCAGCGAGTCCGCGACGCTCGCGGTCGACTCGAAGGCGAAAGCGCTCAAGGCGGCCGGGCGGCCCGTCATCGGCTTCGGCGCCGGCGAGCCCGACTTCCCCACCCCGCAGCCCGTCGTGGACGCCGCGATCGCGGCCTGCGCCGACCCGCGCAACCACCGCTACAGCCCCGCCGCGGGCCTGCCGGAACTGCGGGAGGCGATCGCGGCGAAGACCCTGCGCGACTCCGGGCTGACCGTCGACCCCAGCCAGGTGCTGGTCACCAACGGCGGCAAGCAGGCCGTCTACCAGGCGTTCGCCACGCTGCTCGACCCGGGCGACGAGGTGCTGCTGCCCGCTCCCTACTGGACGACCTATCCGGAGGCGATCGAGCTCGCCGGGGGCGTGCCGGTCGTGGTGCCCACCGACGACACCACCGGGTTCCTCGCGAGCGTCGAGCAGCTGGAGGCCGCTCGGACCTCGCGCACCAAGGTCCTGCTGTTCAACTCCCCGTCCAACCCCACCGGTGCCGTGTACCCGCCGGAGCAGGTCCGGGCCATCGGCGAGTGGGCGGTGCGCAACGGGATCTGGGTCATCACGGACGAGATCTACGAGCACCTGGTCTACGGCGATGCCGAGCACGTCTCGATCGCCGCGCAGGTCCCGGAGCTCGCCGACACCTGCGTGATCCTCAACGGCGTCGCGAAGACCTACGCGATGACCGGCTGGCGGGTCGGCTGGATGATCGGCCCGAAGGACGTGATCAAGGCGGCCGCGAACCTGCAGTCGCACCTGTCGTCGAACGTGGCGAACGTGTCGCAGCGGGCCGCGCTGGCGGCGGTGAGCGGATCGCTGGACGCCGTCGCCGACATGCGCGCCGCGTTCGACCGGCGCCGCCGCACCATCGTCGAGATGCTCTCGGCGATCCCGGGCGTGACCTGCCCGGAGCCCGAGGGCGCCTTCTACGCGTACCCGTCGGTGCAGGAGCTGCTGGGCAAGGAGATCCGCGGCGCCCGCCCGAAGACCAGCGCGGAGCTCGCCGAGCTCGTGCTGGAGCAGGCCGAGGTCGCCGTGGTGCCCGGGGAGGCCTTCGGCACCCCCGGCTACTTCCGGCTGTCCTACGCGCTCGGCGACGAGGACCTCGTGGCCGGCGTGCAGCGCGTCGCCGACCTGCTCGGCGAGGCGAAGTGAGCCGGGCCGCGCCCATGACGCCGCTCGGAGCCGATCAGCCGCTATTCCGGCAGCCGCACGACGGCGTTGGCGCCGCCGAGGACCGACTGGTCGTCGCTGCGGGCCGTGATGAGCACCTTCGCGGTGCCGTCCTCGTTCACCGCGGACACCTTGCCGCTCAGCTCCACCCGTGCCCCGACCCCGTCGTCCGGGACCACCACGGGGCGGGTGAACCGCACCGAGCAGTCCACGATCGCCGCCGGGTCGCCGGTCCACTCCGACACCAGCCGGCCGGCCAGCGCCATCGTGAACATCCCGTGCGCGATCACGTCGGGCAGGCCCACCTCGGTGGCGAACCGCTCGTTCCAGTGGATCCGGTTGAAGTCCCCGGACGCGCCCGCGTACCGCACCAGGTCCTCGCGGGTCACCGCGACGCTCAGCGCGGGCAGCTCGTCGCCCTTAAACACCTCGGACAGCCGCACCGTCATGCCTGTTCCCCCTGCTCCGCCGTACCGCGCGCCACCAGCGTCGAGATCGCCGTGCACACCGGTTCGCCGTCCGCGGTGGCGATCTCGGCGCGCACCGTGAGGAAGTCGTTGCCCGCGCGGGCCTTGATGTCGTCCACGACCACGGAGGTGCGCAGCACATCCCCGGCCCGGATCGGGCGGTGGTGGGTGAAGCGCTGGTTGCCGTGCACGACCTTGCTGTAGTCCAGCCCGAGCGCGGAGTCGGCCACCACCGCGTCGTGCGCGCGCATCGAGAGGATCACCGCGAACGTCGGCGGGGCGATCACGTCCGGATGTCCGGCGGCCTGCGCGGCCGCGGCGTCGCGGTGCAGCGGCGAGGAGTCCTTGATGGCGTCGGCGAACTCGCGGATCTTCTCGCGGCCGACCTCGTAGGGCTCCGTGGGCGGGTATTCACGTCCGATGAATGACTGGTCTAGCGGCACCAGCGCAGGCTACCGACCGCACCACCGGACTCCGGCACCAGACGCGAAGAACCCGCCGCGGCCAGCAGGCCGGGCGGGTTCTCCGAGTCCGTCGGGAGCGCTGTGGTCAGCGAGTCTCCTTGTGGGTGCGGTGCGTACCGCAGTGGGGGCAGAACTTCTTCATCGCCAAGCGGTCCGGGTCGTTGCGCCGGTTCTTGTTGGTGATGTAGTTGCGGTTCTTGCACTCCTCGCAGGCCAAGGTGATCTTGGGGCGAACGTCGGTGGCGGCCACGGAGGTGCCCTTCCTCTCTCGTACTGCGTCCTAGGAGGCTCGCTCGACAGGCGTGGGCGAACCGAAGTGGTAGCGGTGGCCGGACTTGAACCGACGACACAGCGATTATGAGCCGCTTGCTCTACCGACTGAGCTACACCGCCGAGGACAACCTGACAGGTTCTTCACCGAGGTTACCTCATGCAAAACAGCCGCAGCACCCAGATACCCGAGCACCGCGACTGTTTTCCGAGCCCCAATACGGAATCGAACCGTAGACCTTCTCCTTACCATGGAGACGCTCTGCCGACTGAGCTATTGGGGCATGTCCTTGCGGAGCGATTAGAACTCTACACACCCGCCGAACCGGCCTTGCGACGGGGGTCCTCTTTCGGGGTAGTCCCAGCTCAGCGGGCACTTCTCGACCGCAGGAGCCGGGATCCGGCCACCGCGGACGATCAGTGCACCAGTGTGAGCACCGTCTCGGACTTGGCGCCGCGGGCCTTCACCGTCCGGGCCTGCAGCCACGCCTCCAGCCGGTCCTCCGGCAGCGGCCGCGAGATCAAGTAGCCCTGCGCGATGTCGCAGCGCATCCCGACGAGCTGGTCCCGGGCGGCGTCGTCCTCCACGCCCTCGGCGACCACGACCAGGTCCAGCGAGTGCCCGAGTTCCACGATGGTGCGCACCACGGCCATGTCGCTGAGATCGGTGCCCATGCCGAGCACGAAGCTCTTGTCGATCTTCACCTCGTCGACGGGCAACGTCCGCAGGTACGCCAGCGAGGAGTAGCCGGTGCCGAAGTCGTCCACGGCCAGCACCACGCCGAGCGCGTGCAGCCGCCGCAACACCGGCATGGAGCGCTCCGGCTCCTCCATCACGGAGGACTCGGTGAGCTCGAAGGTGAGCAGTTCCGGCGGCACGTCGTGGCGGCGCAGCGCCTCCGCGACCCGGTCCGGGAAGGACTCGTCGTTGAGGTTGCGCACGGACAGGTTCACCGCGACCGACATCCGCAGGTCCCGGTCCATCCACTCCCGCACCTTGATCAGCGCGCGTTCCATCACGAAGGACGTCAGCGCGTCGACCAACCCGGTGGCCTCGACCACCGGCACGAACTCGTCCGGGTCGAGCCGGCCGTACTCCGGGTGCCACCAGCGCACCAGCGCTTCGGCGCCGACGACCTGCCTGCCGGGCAGCGCGACCTTCGGCTGGTAGTGCACTTCGACCTGGCCGGTGTCCAGCGCCTGCCGGAACTGGGTGACCAGCTGGAAGCGGCGCAGGAACACCTGGCCCATGGCCGGGGCGTAGCCGCGGACCACGTCCTTGGCGTTGCGCGCCGCGCGCACCGCCACGTCGGCGTGCTGCAGCAGCGTGTCGATGTCGTTCTCGGCCTCCGCATCGGCCGGAGCCGAGGAGGAGAAGCCCGCGACGCCGCCCGCCTCCACGACGAGCCGGTCCAGCGGGTACGACTCCCCGATGACCTCGCAGAGCCGGGTACCGACCGCGTGCGCCTGCTCCTCGGTGTGGTCGATGAGCAGCACCGAGAACGAGTTGGCCTCCAACCGGGCCAGCGGCACCTCCGGCCCGAGCTCGCCGAGCATCCGCTGCCCGGCGGCGACCACGATCCGGTCGCCCCAGGTGTAGCCGAGCGCTTCGCTGACCGTGGTCAGCAGGTCCAGGTCCACCCGCAGCACCACCGCGGTCCGCCCGGCGCGCAACTCCTCTGCCGCCATCTCGCGGAAGCCCGCGCGGTTCAGCAGCCCGGTGAGCAGGTCGTGGTAGGCGTCGTGGCGCAACCGCGCCAGCAGCCGCCGGTTGTCCATCGCGGTCGCCAGGTGGCTGGCGAGGGTGTGCAGCAACCGCACGTCGGCGCGACCGAACCCGCGCCACCGGCTGACCCGGTCGTGCGCCTCCACCGCGCCGAGCAGCTGGTTCGCGCCGCGCAGCGGCACCACCAGCGATTCGTAGGCGCCGCGCATCCGCAGCGCGCGGCGCACCTCGTCGGGCGCTTCGAGGGTGCGGAAGGACCGCACGTGGCTGCCCGGCAGCTGCAGCAGCGGGTCGTCGCGCAGCGCGTGCGGCCCCGCGATCCGGGCGGCTTCGGGGAGCGGTTCGCCCGCGACGAGGGTGCTCACCTCGCCGCGCGGGTCCAGCCGCAGGCGCAGCACCACGCGGGTGGCGTTGAGCTGTTCGCGGATGCGTTCCGCGACCGGTTCCCATTCGGTGACGGAGGTGGTGTCGTCCTCCGGTTCGGAGGGGTTGCGCACGGCGGCCTGGCCGGATCTGGCGACGCTGAGACTCACGTCGCTCAGCGCCTCCAGGTCGCGCTGCTCGCGCAGCAGCCCGGAGTAGGCGCGGTAGAGCCCGACGACGGCGACCGCGACCAGCGCCACCAGCAGCCAACCCCAGCGGGTGCTCTTGGCGACCTCGTAACCGATCAGTCCGACCGAGGTGTTGAGCAGGCCGACCGCGAGGGTGCGCACGGACAACCGCCCGGCGGCGCTGACCCGCATCGCCCCGCCGAGCACGTGCAGCGCGGCGAGCGCGAAGGCGCAGCTGATCAGCGGAGAGGTGAGGGTGCCGACGACCGGGCCGAACCAGTCCGGGGCGGTCTCCGGCAGGGAGCGCTGCACGGCCGTGGCGACCGCGAAGGGGACCGCGATCTCCAGGCACAGCACGCCCGCGTTGTAGACGACGTGGGTGGCGGCGCGCCGCCCGACCTGGGCGCCGAGCCCCGCGAGCAGGTTGGCCGCCAGCACCACTTCGAACGGCGCGGTCAGCAGGCCGAGGATCAGCGGGATCTCGGTGAAGGAGATGGTCCAGCCGACGCGCTTGACGTCGACGTCGATGGTGAGCTGCTCGGCGACGAGGAAGCCGATGGCCAGCAGCGGCCCGATGTAGAGCAGGCTGGCGTCGTAGCGGAACTCCAGCGCGGAGGACGTCAGACCGGAGACGAGCAGTCCGACCAGGAGCGTGACCGCGGAGAACGCGGTGAACACCCGCCGACGCGCCGGATCGACCTCGGCCCGCACCGGCGGACGCGGGGTGTCCAGCGTCGCCTCCGGATCGAGGGTGTGGTGACTCTCGATCATCCACCCTCCTCCTGCCCGGCGACACGAATGTCGCACCGGATTGCCGAGCCGATCGTGACTCACGACGGGCACGGTTGGCCAGGGCCGAGCGGCCCGCCGAGCGCCGTCAAGATCCGTTTTCCGGGCGACCGGCGCGCGGTGCGCGCTCGGACCACCTGCGCAGACATCGAACTGACCAGCGGCTTCGACCAGTACCATCCTGGCCGCTGCGGTGCCGCCACGTCCCGACGACCCGGCAGCGGGCGATGTGAAAAAGGCCGCAGCAACCGATCAGTGACCATGCGGAGAGTATCCACGAAACACGGGGAGTGACCGCAGTTCCGTCAATCGGAGCAACGGTCAGGTCAAGCCTAGTTCGTCTACGTAATCACGGACCGCTCGATCGAGATCAGCCAGCCCCGATTCCTCGGTCGGCAGGTGTCCCGCCCCGTTCAGCTCGGCGAACCGCCCCCGCGCGCCGAGCCGGTCGAAGAACTCCTGGGACAACCGCGGCGGGCTCCACCGGTCTTCGGCCGGGTGCGCCAGCAGCACCGGCGGACCCGCGTAGTCCTCCGGCTCCACCGCGGGCGCGGCGACGAGGTAGCTGCGCAGGAAGCCCAGCGACATCCAGTTCCCGCCCGCGAGCGGGTCGGCCCAGATGGCGTGCGCGAACTGGGCGTGGTTCGACATCGCGGCGATGTTCACCAGCCACCGCACCGGAGCCCACGCTGGAGGCAGCGGCATCGGCACCGAACCGGGCAGCAGCCCGAGGAGTCCGGACCACCGGCCCACCTCGGGCGTGGTCGCCAGCATGCGGCGCACCTCGTCGCGACGCGGATCCGCGAGCCCCGTCACCAGCACTCCGGCGACCGAACCACCGGCTCCCGCGCGCGCCGCCACGTCGTAGGCCAACCGCCCAGCCGATCCCACACCCATCAGGACCACGGGCCGCTGGTCCGTTCGCCGCTCGGCCGCGACCAGGTCGGTGACGCACCGCAGCCAACCGGCGTAGGTGACGTTGCGCAGTCCGCTGGAGGTCAGGCCGAACCCCGGCAGGTCGGGCGCGAGGAACTCCAGGTCGGCGAGCGCGGGCAGCCGCCCGTAGGGCGTGAGCATCCGCCCGTAGCCGCCGATCCCGTGCAGCGCGATGACCTTCGCCGGCGCGTCCAGGCGCGCGATCCGGTCCAGGTGCACGCGTCTGCCGCGCCAGGACCACCACTCCTCGACCGGCATGCCCGGGGCCGGTGCCTCGGGCTGCACCGCCGTGTTCGGCAGTGCCTCGGCCGGCAGGCCCCGGCCGGCCAGGCGTCGGCTCGCCGAGCCGCGCGGTTCCGCGTCCGGCTCGGGTTCCAGGCTGAGCCCGCTGGGGAAGAACTCCTGGTAGCGGAGCCAGTGCCGGTGCTCCGCGTAGCTGGGACCGACCGCGGTGTCGGATCCTGGTTCGGAAACTGCTCGCACACCACGAAGGTACGGAGTGGGCTCCACGATGCGCATCGGCCACGAGCAGGCTCGCCACTGGTTCCGGGAGTCCCGGGTGGCCCGGCTGGCGACCGCCGACCCGGCGGGCCTGCCGCACCTCGTCCCGGTCACGTTCGCGGTCGACGGCGACCTGCTGGTCACCGCCGTCGACCACAAGCCGAAGTCGACGACCTCCCTGCGGCGCCTGCGCAACATCGAGCGGAATCCGCAGGTCGCCCTGCTGGTGGACCACTACGCCGAGGACTGGGAGCGGCTGTGGTGGGCACGGGCCGACGGGCTCGCCGAACTCGCCGAGGCGGAACAGCACCCGCACCTGGTGGCGGCGCTCGCGGCGAAGTACGAGCAGTACCGGCAGCGACCACCGCACCTGACGTTGATCGTCGTGCGGGTGTCGCGGTGGAGCGGCTGGCGTGCGGCTGGTGATCGCTCTCACGGCTGAACCCCTCCTGTCGTCGGTTCCTCGCCTCGCCAGGTCGGGTGGCGAGTCCCGTCGGACTGCTCGTGGCGGTGGTGCGGGGCCCGCTGTCGGCCC
The DNA here is from genome assembly GCF_020177435.1 of Saccharopolyspora sp. 7B. Classification (NCBI taxonomy): domain Bacteria; kingdom Bacillati; phylum Actinomycetota; class Actinomycetes; order Pseudonocardiales; family Pseudonocardiaceae; genus Saccharopolyspora; species Saccharopolyspora sp. 7B. The sequence continues at coordinate 32,459 of NZ_JAIUKC010000014.1, forward strand.
GCTGGTTCGGCTCGGCCCCTCGGGCCTGTGGCCTCCGGGCCGATTCCCCGGGGCCGGCTTTTCGGATCTGGGTGGAGAGACCTGCGTGCCCGGCTATCGGGCGCGCTCGGCCCTGAGATCTCAGGTCCGGGTGGCCGGCCGCGGGAAGTCGGATTCGGATGTTCGGTTCCTGCGGATCACTCGGCGGCCCCCAGCAGGTAGAACGTCCGCCCCTGGTTGTCGGTGCAGGTCGCGAGCCGTCCGTAGGGCATGTCCGCGGGCTCCTCCGCGTTCCCGCCGTGCGCCCGCACCTCGGCGAGCGTGGCGTCCAGGTCGTCCGCGCGGAAGCACAGCGTCACCTCGCCGGTGTCGCTGCCGTGCATCCCCGCCATCGGCTGCACGTCCTCGATCTGCCAGCCGTCCTCGACGTTGCCGGGACCGAACCGCCAGCCGAGGACGGCGCCGTAGAACTCCTTCGCGAGCGCGGTGTCCGGCGTGGCGATGGTGATGTAGTCGATGTCCCCGTGCCGCGGTGGCCGCGGCGCCGCCGGTTCGGAGCTCACCTCGGCCCGCCCGGGTGGGGTCATGATCATCCACCGGTGGCCGAACGGGTCGTCGAACCGGCCGGAGCGGCCGTAGGGGTGCTCCTCGACGTCGCCCACCACGGTCGCGCCGTGCTCCCGCGCGCGCTGCACGACGGCGTCCACGTCGGGAACCTCGACGTGCAGGGTCGTGCTGGCGCCGCCGCGGTGCACCGGCGCGAGCATGTCGATCTCGGGGAACTCGTCGGCCAGGAACAGCGCGCTGCCACCGACGTCGAGCTCCACGTGCCCGAGCCTGCCGTCGGCCATCGCGTACGGCTCGGCGCGCAGCCGGGCACCCAGCACCGCGCCGTACCAGTCGATCGCCCGCTGCGCGTCCGACACGGCGAGGTACGGCGTCAACGTCATGGCCACCCGGTCGGACAGGTCCACCCGCTGCTCGCGGGCGGCGCCGGTGCGGGTGGATTCGGTGTCGGTCATGGTCACTCCTCGGTCGTCGAGCAGCGCGCGCTCCAGCCGGTCCCGCAGTCGTCCGGCGAACTGCGGAGACGGCTCGGCGGGCACGATCGGCTCGCGAAGAGCGTCGAACGGGTCGGTCATCGCCGTCGCCCTCCTCCGGTGCCCGATGCGTCGCTGGTTGCTTCGTACTCGCGGCGGAATGCCGCTCTGGCCCGGACCAGCAGCGCCTCGGTGGCGTGCACGGTCCGGTCGAGGTGCTCGGCGACCTCGGGCACGGGCAGCCCGTCGAGGTAGCGCAGCGTCAACGCCGCGCGATGGTGCTCGCCCAACCTCGCCAGCACCTCCCGTGCCCGCAACACGTCCAACCGGACGTCCCACAGGTCCTCGTCGTCCCGTGGTTCCTGCTGTTCCAGCCGTTCCAGCCCGCGTCGTTCCCGGCCGATCGCGCGCCAGTGGTCGGCGAGCTTGTGCCGGGCGATGCCGACCAGCCACGCCACCGTGGGGGGACTCCCCGACCGTTTCCGGGCGGCCTGCACCGCCGCGAGGAACGTGTCCGCGGTCAGGTCCTCGCTCAACGCGTGATCCCCGGAACGACCGAGCAGGTAGCCGTACACGTGCGGCAGCGCCTCGTCGTACATCTCGAGCAACGCCGCCGCCGGGTCCGGTTGCACCTGCGGTCGCTTCACATCCCCATAGTCGTTCGGGAGCGCGGTGCTCCGACGCCCTCGACCGCCCTCCGTTCGGGTGATGCGAGGTCGGCACCGCGCAGGGCGGGCTCGACCGCGACCTCTAACCTGCGGTGCGTGTCGGAAGAGCTGGTCCCCTCCCCCGAGCTGTCCCGCCTCGCGGCGGCGCTGGCCGTCCTCGACGAGCACGCCGAGCTCAACCACCGCTACCGGCGGCTGATCACCGATTCCCGGAGCGCGCTGAGCGCCCCGCTGCTCCGAACCACCCAGGCGCGCGGCATCGGCAAGAAGCTCCTGGTGCTGGTGAAGGCGGCCGGACCCGGGTTCCCCGACACCCTCGCCGCGGCGGACCGCACCGCCCTGGAGGACGGGCTGGCGCAGGCGGACGAACTCGTCTTCCACACCTGACCGCGCCCCGGCCGCTCAGGCGAGTTCGACGTCCTCGATGCCGGCGAGCGGCCTGAGCAGCGCATCGACCGATCGGGTCCGGACCGATCGCCCCTCCCGGGCGGCGCGGGCCCGGTCTCCCGCGCCGACGGTGCGGCCTGTGCTCGTCGATCCCCGCTTGACCGGGGACGAACACCAGCCGGTTCGCCTTGATCGCCAGCGAGATGCGGTACGGCTCGTACCGGTCGAGGTCGTGCGTCGCGCGGTGCATCGAAGTCAGGCCACCGACCAGCTCGAACGGTGGGCCGCGACTACCGGGGTGGGACCGCGAGCGGCGCGGGGGCACCGCGCACGACCACTCCGAATCAGAGCCCCGGCGCGCCGGTCCGGTGCCGCGGGACGAGCTCGACCACCACGCGTGATCGCGTCCCGGGGTGGGCACCCTCCGGCGGAGACCGGCGGAAGGAGACCCATGAACGCACCGGAACCGACCACCGAGCAGATCACCGCCTGGCGCAACCTGCTGGACGCGTTCGCCCAGGTCAGCGCGTCCTGGGACGCCGCGGTCGCGATCGACCGGGACGCGGGGCCCGACGAGGGCCCGACGAGCTCGGTGCCGGAACCGCTGCACGCGTCGTTCGCCCGCGCGGCGGCGGAGACCTCGGACGTGCTCACCGGGATCGCCGAAGCGCTCGCCGAGCACGAGGAAGGCGGGACGTTCGCGGAGGTGGCGCGGACGCAGCGCGCCGCGCGCGACGCCTGGTCGTCGGCCCACTCGTCCAGCAGCGGCTGACCGGATCAGCGCCCGGCGAAGCGGCCCGTCACCTCGACCAGCACGTCCGCCACGGCACCGCGCCCGCCGTGCCCCTGGTCGTCGACCAGGCGCAGTTCCGCGTCGGTCCGCACCTGCGCCAGGTGTCACGCGGTGTCCGGCGGCGTGCTCACGTCGCTCCGGCCGTGCACCAGCGCCCCCGGGATCCTGTTGAGCCGCACCGCGTTCCGCAGCAGTTCACCGTCCGCGAACCACGCGTCGTGCCGCCAGTAGTGCGTGACCAGCCGCGCGAACGCGAGCCGGAACTCCGGGTCGGCGTAGCGAGGATCGGGGCGGGCGTGGCCCACCGCCACGTGCGCTTCCTCCCAGCGGCACCAGTCCAGCGCGGCCCTCGCCCGCACGGTGGGGTCCGGGTCGTGCAGCGACCGGCTGTAGGCGTCGACGAGCCTGCCGTCCCGGTCGGCCGCGGGGACGCCGGCGCGGAACCGCTCCCACTGCTCGGGGAACACGCGCCGCATGTCCTGCGTGATCCACTCGACTTCGCGGTGCGTGGTGGTGCCGACGCTGAACAGCACGAGTTCGGTGACCCGCTCCGGGTGCAGTTCCGCGTACGCGAGCCCCAGCGTGGAACCCCACGCCCCTCCGAAGACCATCCACCGGTCGACACCGAGGTGGCGGCGCAGCAGTTCGACGTCCGCCACCAAAGATTCGCTCTGTCGTTCGCACCGGCCGACCGCGCATACTTCCCGTTGCTCACCGTCTCAGCAGAGGAGGTTCCGGTGCACCCGGAACGGCAGTCCGCGCCCGACCTGTCCGGCATCACCGGTAGCCCGGACACGAGCGGTCCGAACGCGGCCCGGATGTACGACTACTACCTGGGCGGCTCGGCGAACTTCGCGGTGGACCGCGCCACGGCCGACGAGCAGATCGCGGTGCTGCCGAGCGTGGCCTCCACCGCGCGCGCGAACCGCGCCTTCCTCGGCCGAGCCGTGCGGATGTGCCTGGAATCCGGCGTGAACCAGTTCCTCGACCTGGGATCCGGCGTGCCCACCGTCGGCAACGTGCACGAGATCGCCCACCAGATCGACCCGGAAGCCCGCATCGCCTACGTGGACCGGGAACCGATCGCGGTGGCGCACAGCCGCCGGTTGCTGCGCGGCGACGAACGGGTGTCCGTCACCCAGGCCGACCTGACCGAACCCGAGAAAGTGCTGTCTGCGCCCGGCGTGGCGAACCTGCTGGACTTCAGCAAGCCGGTCGCGGTCCTCGCGATCAGCGTGCTGCACTTCGTGCGCGACGACCAGGACCCGGCGGGAATCCTCGCCACCTACCGCGACGCCTGCGTCCCCGGCAGCTTCCTGGCCATCTCGCACACCACCGCCGAAAGCCTCGCTCGGTCCACTGTGGACGAAGGATTGGCGATCTACCAGCGCACCTCCACCCCGGTTTTCCCGCGCCCCATCGCGGAAGCCCCCGGGCTGCTGGGGGGATACGAGGTCCTGGAACCGGGCGCCACGCTCGTCACGAACTGGCGGCCGGACTCCGAACCCGACCCGGCATCACCCGTCGCCAACACCTGGGCCGTCGTCGGCATCCTGCGATGAGCGGCAGGAAGGCGCCCGTCTGACATCTCCCTTCGGAGGTGGAACACCCCCGCACGTCACGATTCCACTTGACTCCACTCCCCACGGAGCCCTGTCGGATCACGACCTGAGCCGGTACGGAGTTTCACGCCCTACGGGCGGACGCGAAGTGCCTCAGCCGCGACGGACAAGCCGCACGTGACGGTTTCGGAGCGGCTCGACTGCCAGAGAACGCCCAAACCCAGCCGACGCGGGGTCGTCGTCAGGCGACCGGACAACGCAGAACGGCCCGGTAACCCTGTTCTTGCAGGTCACCGGGCCGTTGTGGCTGGTGTGCCAGGTGGAGGATTCGAACCTCCGAAGCTTGCGCGGCCGATTTGCAGAGTGGCGCCTGTAAAGCTCTGACGTGCGGAGACTTTGTGGCGCGGGTCAATGTGACCATTGATTGACCGGGTGCTCCATCATGCGTCCACGCGAAGACCGATCCCATTTCATGTCGCCACTCAGAGGTGACCGCGTGAACTCACTCGCCCTGTGTCAGGCAGGGAGCCGCCACGTAGTGGATCCCGCCGAAATATTCGATCGGCCACCAGACATTGTTGGGTACGGCATGCCCGCAGACTGGGCCGAAGGTATCGCCGTGCACGCCCTGCTGCGGCATCACAACCCGGTCTCCCCTGTTCAGCTTGCCGGTCACCGGAGCGCCGAGGCTGGGAGCACTGCGGACGTTCACATTGTCATCGACCGCCACGTACCAGCCACCGTACGCGTGCGCCTGTGACGCGGGAGCCGTTGCCTCTTCGGGCGCAGCGGCTTGCGCTGTCGACCCGATCAGGCCGACCGTCCCGGCCACCGCGCAAGTCAGGATCGCCATCCGGGCCCTCTTGCCCGTTGTTCCAGTCATGTCATCCCCCAGCTGAACTTTGATGATCTGTGCAGGTCCGCCCACCGGATCAAGGTCAATGCGGAGATGATCCTACGGAAAACACGGCTGTCTCGGTGGTGGTTCGGGAAGTTCGGGCACGGTCTGGGCAAAGACGGCTCTGACGGACAACCCGTTGGAAGCGGTCAAGGGGAAGCGGCCTACCGCGCGTCTCCGCCAGGTCGATTCGCAGTCGGTGGCGAATCCGGTGCAGGCTCGAACGCTGCTGTCCTGCGGGTGTACGCGAAGTGCCTCGACGGGGGCGAGCAAGCCGCCCGGGATCGAGTCGGCGCAGCCCTCGGGCCGTGGCCAGGGATTGGCCAGAACTAGCCGTACAGAGCCGGTAGGGACCGTACACAGCCGGACAGCAGCAAACGGCCCGGTGACCCTGTTCTTGCAGGTCACCGGGCCGTTTCGGCTGGTGTGCCAGGTGGAGGATTCGAACCTCCGAAGCTTGCGCGGCTGATTTACAGTCAGCTCCCTTTGGCCGCTCGGGCAACCTGGCGTCGCTAGCCGGCTCGCGCTGGCTTGCGGGAACAAGGATACAGACTCGCGGCGACCGCTTCCCGAGGGGGTGGGGCCGGTAGCGTGTCCGGGCGACAGGGCCCGTTTCAACAGGAGGTGCGCGAGGTGGCAGACCCGTCGTTCGACGTGGTGAGCAAGGTGGACCGGCAGGAAGTGGACAACGCGCTGAACCAGGCGGCGAAGGAGCTCGCCAACCGGTTCGACTTCCGCGGCACCGGCACGAAGATCCAGTGGTCCGGCCAGGAGGGGATCGTGCTGGAGTCCGAGACCGAGGAGCGGTGCCGGGCCGCGATCGAGGTCTTCAAGGAGAAGCTGATCAAGCGGGGCATCTCGCTGAAGGCCTTCGACGTGGGTGAGCCCGCCAGCTCGGGGCAGATCTACCGGGTCAGCGGCAAGGTGGTGCAGGGCATCGAGCAGGACGTCGCGAAGAAGATCTCGAAGAAGATCCGCGACGAGGGCCCGAAGGGCGTGCAGGCGCAGATTCAGGGCGACCAGCTGCGGATCTCCGGCAAGAAGAAGGACGACCTGCAGAACGTCATCCAGCTGCTGAAGGCCACCGACTTCGACGTGGCGCTGCAGTTCGAGAACTTCCGCTGATCGTCGGACGCCCCGACGCGGACCGGCGCGGCCGGGCCGGGTGCCATCACGGGGAGGCAGCACCCGGTCCGGGATGTCGGAACGCACCCGCAGCACCGCCCACGATCGCCGCAGTCGCCCGAACGGGGGCGACGCGGGCATCGGGGCGACCGGGCCGCGGAGAAGACGATCCAGGAAGGTTCAGCGCCCGGCGGCCCAGGAGGCCCATCACCTGGCCCGCCCAGCGCGATGCGGCAGTGCGGCGGCCCACTGCCGCCGGGAAACCGCACGGATCCCCGAATCCGGTCGACTACCGTGGGGACCGACCCACGGGCTCTGGAGGGATGCCGGGTGAGAGGAATCGTGCTCGCAGGAGGCAGCGGCACCCGGCTGCACCCGCTGACGCAGGGCGTGTCCAAGCAGCTGCTCCCCGTCTACGACAAGCCGATGGTGTACTACCCGCTGTCGGTGCTGATGCTCGCCGGGATCCGGGACGTGCTGCTGATCTCCACCCCGGTGGACCTGCCGCTGTTCCAGCGCCTGCTCGGGGACGGCTCGCAGCTCGGGTTGAACATCGAGTACGCGGAGCAACCGCAGCCGAACGGGCTCGCCGAGGCGTTCGTGATCGGCGCCGACTTCATCGGCGGCGACCCGGTGGCGCTGGTGCTGGGGGACAACATCTTCTACGGCCAGGGCTTCTCGCGAGTGCTGCAGCAGTCCACCCGGGACCTGCACGGCTGCACGCTGTTCGGCTACCCGGTCCGCGACCCGCACCGCTACGGGGTGGGCGAGGTCGACGCGGACGGCAAGCTCGTCTCCATCGTGGAGAAGCCGGAGCGGCCGCGGTCGAACAAGGCCATCACCGGCCTGTACTTCTACGACAACGACGTGGTGGAGATCGCCCGCGGCCTGGCGCCCTCACCCCGCGGCGAGCTGGAGATCACCGACGTCAACATGGCCTACCTGCGGCAGGGTCGCGCCCACCTCACCGAGCTGGGGCGCGGCTACGCGTGGCTGGACACGGGCACGCACGACTCGCTGCTGGAGGCCGGGCAGTTCGTGCAGGTGCTGGAGCACCGGCAGGGCGTCCGGATCGCCTGCCTGGAGGAGATCGCGCTGCGGATGGGGTTCATCTCCGCCGACCAGTGCCATGCGCTCGGCAGCAAACTCGCGAAGTCCGCCTACGGCGAGTACGTCATGGAGGTCGCCCGCGCGGGGGGCGCCGGGACCTGACGCGTCAGGGCAGCAGCCTGCGGCCGGCCATCCCTTCGAGCCGCTGCACCCGATCGCTGATCGGCGGGTGGGTGGAGAACAGGCGGGCCATCCGCTCCCCCGGCCGGAACGGGTTCGCGATCATCAGGTGGGACTGCGAGACCAGCTGCGGTTCGGGGGCGAGCGGCGCCTGCTGGGTGCCGCGCTCCAGCTTGCGCAGCGCGGAGGCGAGCGCCAGCGGGTCGCCGGTGAGCTCCGCGCCGGAGGCATCGGCCTGGTACTCGCGGGACCGGCTCACCGCCATCTGCACCACCGCGGCCGCGACCGGCCCCAGCAGCGCGATCAGCAGCATCGCGACCGGGCTCGGCCGGTCCTCGTCGCGCCCGCCGAACATGCCGAACAGCATGCCGAAGTTCGCCAGGAAGGTGACCACGCTGGCCAACGCCCCGGCCACGCTGGAGATCAGGATGTCCCGGTTGTACACGTGGGACAGCTCGTGCCCGAGCACGGCGCGCAGCTCGCGCTCGTCGAGCAGTTCGAGGATGCCGGTCGTGCAGCAGACCGCGGCGTTGCGCGGGTTGCGGCCGGTGGCGAACGCGTTCGGCGCCCGGGTGGGGCTGATGTAGAGCGCGGGCATCGGCTGCCGCGCGGAGGTCGCCAGCTCCCGCACGATGCGGTACATCGCGGGCTGCTCCGCCTCCGAGACGGGTCGTGCGTGCATGGAACGCAACGCCAGCTTTGCCGAATTGAAATAGGCGTAGCCGTTCATGCCGAGCGCCACGACCAGCGCCACGACCAGGCCCAGCCGGCCGAACAAGGAGCCCACCAGAAGGACCAGGGCGCTCATCCCGCCCAGCAGCAGCGCGGTCTTGAGTCCGTTGAAGTGCCCACCCACCGCGCTGTGCCCTCCGTGCCTGTCGCCGCTCACCGCTCGTTCGCCTCCGGACCTTCCTGGGATCGCCCCCGACCTGCGGAATCGTTGCGCCGTCCCGGTCGGGATCCACTGGGAAAACGCGCGGCGCGCGGGTGAAGTTCCGCTGCCGCGGAGTGCCGCGCACCACCCGAGAGGTCCAGACCGGTTCGACCGTTGTGCAACGATGACCTGCACAGTTTGGATCAGTGTGCACGGGACCGGGACGCCGAGATCGTTTCGGCCTAGCATGACCCGCGCCACCGAAAGAACAACTTTCCCGCACAGGGGGTGGCGGGAGAGCGGAAAGGATCCAAGATGTTCGCCAAACTGCGCAGGCGCCGCGGGAACACCGGCGCCGCACCACGGCCCGGCGCCGGGAACGCCGGCTACCTGCCGGAAACCCCCCTCGATGGCGGCGTCATCAGCTGCCAGGTGCACGACGATATGGGCAAGCTGCTGCCGGGCGCCACGGTCACCATCACCGACCGGCTGAACCAGCAGATCGCACAGGCCGACACGGACAGCTACGGCTCGTTCCTCGCAACGGTGCAACCGGGCATGCACAAGATCTCGATCAACGCGGGTGGCTTCAAGCGCAAGAGCGCTCGCATCGAGGTCCGCGTCAACCAGCACACCTCGCTCGGCGGCGTGCGGCTGGAGTCGGACAACTCGCTGGCGCTGCCGCAGCCCGGCACCTGGACCTTCGACCCCACCCACACCGAGATCCACTTCGTCGCGCAGCACGTCGGCATGTCGAAGATCCGCGGCCGGTTCAACTCCTTCGAAGGCCAGATCCAGGTCGCGCGGCGCTTCGAGGACTCCCGGATCGACGTCGTCATCGACGCGGACAGCATCGACACCGGCGTCAACATGCGGGACACCCACCTGAAGTCCGCGGACTTCCTCGACGTGGAGAACTACCCGAAGCTGTACTTCAGCAGCACCAAGTTCCACCAGGTCCGCGGCGACCGCTGGCTCATCGACGGCGCGTTCACGCTCCGCGGCACCAGCAGCAACGTGCAGCTCGACACCGCCTACCTCGGGCAGCGGACCTGGCAGGGCCCCGGGTTCGAGAGCGACCGGCGGGCCGCCTGCCGCGCCACCACCACGCTGCGCCGCGAGGACTACGCGGTGAACTGGCAGGCCACCCTCGCCAAGGGCATCGCCGTCGTCGGTCCGACCATCGAGATCGAACTCGGCGTGCAGGCAGTGCTGGAGCAGTGATCGTTCCGCGCCGGCGGTTGCGGGGAACCGTCGGCGCCCCCGTCCGCGCGGCCGGTCAGCCGTGCAGCTCCATCGTGCAGCACTTCGGTCCGCCACCGGACTTGCGCAGCTCCGAGACGTCCACGTGGATCGGCTCGTAACCGCGGTCGCGCAGCTTCGCGGCCAAGCCCGTCGCCTCCAGCGGCAGCACCACGTGCCGCCCGTCGGACACGCCGTTCAGCCCCAGGCACTCCGCGTCGGCGGCGTCCGCGACCACCGCGTCCGGGAACAGCCGCTCCAGCACCCGCCGCGAACCCGCCGAGAACGCCTCCGGGTAGTAGGCGATCTGCGGGTGCTCACCCTGCGAGAGCACGAACAGCGCCGTGTCCAGGTGGTAGAAGCGGGCGTCGACCAGGCGCAACGACACCACCGGCACGCCCAGCGCCTCCTGCGCCTCCGCGTGCGCCTCCGGGTCGGTGCGGAAGCCGGTGCCCGCCAGCAGCAGGCCGCCGGTCCACGCGAAGTCGCCCTCCGCCTCGTTGATCCGCGACGGCATCACGATCTCGCGGTACCCGTTCCCGGCGAACCAGCGGCGGAAGTGCTCGGCCTCCGCGGCGCGCTGCTCGGCGCGGAACCGGGATCCCAGCACCCGGCCGCCGATGACCGTGCCCGAGTTCGCCGCGAACACCATGTCCGGCAGCCCCGGCTGCGCGGGCACCACCGACACCGAGTGGCCCAGCCGCTCGTAGGTGCGCTTCAGCTCCTCCCACTGGCGCAGCGCGAGCTCGACGTCCACCGGGCGGTCCGGGTCCATCCACGGGTTGATCACGTACTCCACGGCGAAGTGCTCCGGCGGGCACATCACGTAGTCGCGCGGCGTCGGCGTGCGGGATCCGGTCCGGGTCTCGGCGCGCGGATCCACAAGGGCGGTCGTCATGATACGAAATCTAATCCCGCCTCCGGCGACCTTCAACAACGCTCCATTGCGCGAAATGCGGCAGTATGTTGCGCATGGACACCTTGGATCAGCGAATCGTTTCGCAGCTGGTGACGGACGCCCGCGCGAGCTACGCCGAGATCGGCGCCGTGGTGGGTCTGTCCGCGCCCGCGGTGAAGCGGCGGGTGGACAAGCTGCTGGACCAGGGCGTGCTGCGCGGCTTCACCGCAGTCGTGGACCCCGAGGCGCTGGGCTGGGGGACCGAGGCCTTCGTCGAAGTGCACTGCCACGGGAACGTGCCGACCCACCGCATCCGCAGCGGGCTCGAACCGCTGCCCGAAGTCGTCGCCGCCTACACGGTGTCCGGGCCCGCGGACGCGATCGTGCACCTGCGGGCCGCCGACATCCACCACCTGGAGACGGCGCTGGAACGGCTGCGCGGCGTCGAGTTCATCAGCCGGACCGTGTCCACGGTCGTGCTGTCCCGGCTGCTGGAGCGCCCGCCGCAGCCCTGAGGCGCGCACGACGAAGCCGCCCCCGCGACGTGGCGGAGGCGGCTTCGGGTCACGTCAGGAGCCGGAGTTCCAGTGCTGGAAGCCCGCTTCCTCCGCGTCGGCCTCCGTCCGGAACCACACCTCGGCGACGACGCGGTCGTAGTGCGGCGAGTCCGGGGCGTGGTAGCGGCGCGAAGCGAAATCGCCCTTGACCATGTGGCCGTCCTGCTGCGACGGCTCCTGCGGCGCGGCCAGCGACTCGCGCCTGCGGTTCGCCTGCGCCTGCGGGTCGGCGTGCCAGGCCGCCTGCGACCGGCCAGGGCGCTGCTGCATGCCGGGGCGCGGGCCGGCGCCGGGAGTGCGGCGCGGCAGCGGGGTCTGCTCGGACTCGGCGATCACCGGGACGTCCGAGGCCTGCTCGGGCGCGGCCTGGTCGGTGAACTCGTGCGCCCGGCTCTCCACCAGCGCGCGCAGGTTCCCAGCGAAGCCGTGGTCGTCCCCAGCACGGGCCGGTTCCGGTTCGGTCCAGGTCGGTTCGGCTTCCGGCTCGCGGGCCGGTTCGGCGTCGCGCGGGGCCTCCGAGGCGGGCCGCGGCGCATCCGACAGATCCGACAGGCCCAGCGCGGCGGACAGCTCGGCGGCGCCGGAGAGCCCGGGCGGGCCCGGGCGCAGCGGGGTCTCGGGCCGGGTGAAGATCTCGGTCCCGTCGCCGGTCGGCGCGGCCGACCGGGCGGGGCGGGCGATCTCGGACTCGTCGGCGGCGGCGTACTTCTGGAACCAGGTGCTGGCCGATTCGGCGGGCCGGTCGGCCACCGGGTCGGTGTTCGCGCCGCGCCCGAGCGCTTGGCCGATGTCCGCGGAGGTGGGGCGTTCGGCGTCCTCGCCGCCGTCCTGGTCGTTCGGGATGGTCCACGGCGCTCCGGCGGGCTGGCGGCTCGACTGCGCGGCGTCGGAACGCTGGGGCTGCTCGGGGCGCTGATCCTGCTCAGGACGTGGGGACTGCTCGGGACGCTGGGCCGTTCCCGGCCGCGGACCGCTGTCCTCGTCCTCGCGGACGCGGCTGGGCCACCAGCCACCGCTGGACCGGCCCGCGTAGGGGCTGTCGTCCTTCCAGGCGCCCGGGTTCCGGACCGGGAGGGACGGATCGCCGGGGGTGCGGGCGGGCTGCTCGGCGGGCTCGTGCGCGCAGGTGGCGCCGTCGTCCACCACCAGGTCGGCGACCTGGGAACCGCCGCGCACCGAGACCTCGGCGCGCGCGTCGGTGGTGGCGGTGGGCGCGGGTTCAGCCGCGGGCTGAGCTGCCGGGGTGCGAGCAGCCGAGGTCTGCGCGGCCGGCGCCGTGGGCCGCTCCGGCTCCGGCAACCGCGCGGTGCGCGGCTCGTCGTCCTCGTCCGGCTCGGCGAGCTGCCCGGCGTCCTGCTCCCAGCGCGGCTGCACCGCGGTGCGCTCCACGCCCAGCGGGGGCGAGGGCTGGTGGCTGCGCCAGATCTGCCGGTCGTGGCGCGCGTCCTGGTGCTCCACGTACTCGGTGAACTCGGAGGTCACCTTCCGCAGCCGGCGCCGCAGCGGCAGCACGAACAGCAACCAGGTGATCACAGAACCGAGCAGGAACGCGGCGACACTCCACAACCACACCTGCGTAAACAGCCACACCACCGGCGACGCCCTCCCTCAAAGGCCACGTGGGGCACCGTGAGCGTGGACAGGCTACTCCGCGCACGCTCCACCCCGTACCTCGACGCAACACTCCACCCGACCGGGACCAAGATCAGCCCCGGTGGAGTGACTCACCCACGCCGAGCGTTCACTGTCCGACACCGCAGACGTGCCGAGCTCCGAGCGGTCCCCGACGGCCGCGCCCGGGCCGTCAGCGGGTCCGGGCCACCACGTAGTGGACCAGAGCCTCCAGCGCGGTCCGCGCGGAGCAGTCCGGGAGCTCCGCCAGCACCGCCCGCGCCTCCTGCGCGTACTCGTCGAGCGTGGCGCGGGCCCGCCGCAAGCCGCTGGACTCGCGCAGCAGCTTCAACGCCTCCGCCACGTCCTCGTCCGCGTGCAGCGGTTCGCCCAGCAGCTCCAGCAGCCGCGGATCGGTGTCCGCCGCGTCCCTGGCGTAGATCATCGGCAGCGTGAGCACGCCCTCGCGCAGGTCGGTCCCGGGCGTCTTGCCGGAGTCCGCCGCGGGCGAGGCGATGTCGATCACGTCGTCGGAGATCTGGAAGGCGATGCCGATGCTCTTGCCGAACGACTCCAGCGCCGCGACCTGCTCCGGGGTCGCACCCGCCGCGGTCGCGCCGAACCGGCCGGAGGTCGCGATCAGCGAACCGGTCTTCTCGTAGATCACCTGGAGGTAGTGCTCCTCCAGGTCCTGGCCCTCACCCGCGCCGATCGTCTCGCGCAGCTGCCCGGTGACCAGTGCTTCGAAGGTGGTCGCCATCCGCCGCACCGCGTCGGCGCCGAGGTCGGCGACCATCCGGGAGGCGTGCGCCATCAGGAAGTCGCCGGTGAGGATCGCCACCGAGTTGTCCCAGCGCACGTTCGCGCTGGCCGCGCCGCGGCGCATCGTGGCCTCGTCCATCACGTCGTCGTGGTACAGCGTCGCGAGGTGCACCATCTCCACCACCGCCGCCGAGGTGATCACGTCGTCCGGCGACGGGTCCGCGAAGTGCGCCGCCAACAGCGCGAACAGCGGCCGGAACCGCTTTCCTCCCGCGTCCACCAGGTGCAGCGAAGTGCGGGTCGCGAAGTCGAACTCGCTGCGCACCGACTCGTGCAGCAGCGCTTCGACCCGGGCCATGCCCGCGGAGATCGACTCGGCCAGCGCCGGATCGTCGATGTCGAACCCGCTCGCAGCAGTACTGCCAGCCACGTTCCTGACCGGTTCACCAGATGGGCTGCTCACGTCACCGTCGCCTTCGCTCCCCCACCGAGTCGCCCTACGGGCGGGCACTCTACGACACGAAACCACCCACACCGGCCCAGTCCAGGGCCACCGTGGGCAGCACGCCCAGCAACAGCGTCACGACCACGCCCAACGTGATCGCCGCGGTTGTGAACGCACCCGGCACGCTGACGGTGGGCCCGTCGGCGGCCGGCTCGCTGAAGTACATCAGCACGATGACACGAAGGTAGAAGAACGCCGCAACCGCACTGGCCACCAGGGCCACCACCACCAGCGGGGCCATCCCGTCCGACAGCGCGGCCTCGAACACCACGAACTTCCCGATGAAACCGCTCGTCAGCGGGATTCCGGCGAGGGCGAACAGCAGGAACGTGAACACGGCGGCGAGCACCGGTGAACGCTTCGCCAACCCGGCCCAGTCGGAAAGGTGAGTAGCCTCACCCTCCGCGGTGCGCACGAGGCTGATCACACCGAACACGGCGACCGTGGTGAAGCCGTAGGCCAGCAGGTAGAACATCGTGCCCGACAGGCCGCGCTCGGTGAGGGAGATCGACCCGATGAGCAGGAACCCCGCGTGCGCGATGGACGAGTAGGCGATCATCCGCTTGATGTCGTTCTGGGTGAGCCCGAGGACCACGCCGATCACCATGGACACGATCGCGACCGCCCACATCACGCCGCGCCACTCCCAGCTGGACGCCTGCAGCGCGACCTGCAGCACCCGCAGGATCGCGCCGAACGCGGCGACCTTGGTGCAGGCCGCCATGAACCCGGTGACCGCGGTGGGCGCGCCCTGGTAGACGTCCGGCGTCCAGGTGTGGAACGGGCCGACGGAGGCCTTGAACAGCAGGCCGACGACGAGCAGCCCGATTCCGGCGAACAGCAGCGTCTCGGATCGGTCGCTGGTGGAGGTGGCCTCGGCGATGTCGGCGAGCCGCACCGAACCGGCGTAGCCGTAGAGCAGCGCCAGCCCGTACAGGAAGAACGCGGAGGCGAACGCGCCGAGCAGGAAGTACTTCACCGCCGCTTCCTGCGAGAGCAGCCTGCGGCGCTTCGCGAGCCCGCACATCAGGTACAGCGGCAGGCTCAGCACTTCCAGCGCGATGAACATGGTGAGCAGGTCGTTCGCGGCGCAGAACACCATCATGCCGCCGAGCGAGAACAGGGCGAGCGGGAACACCTCGGTGCGCATCCCGGTGCCCCCGCCGCGGTTGCCGGGGTCCTGCTCGGCTTCGGCGGCGGTCTCGGCGACGAACGCGCCACCGGGTTCCACCGAGCGGTCCGCGATGAGCAGGATCGCCGCGATGCCAAGGCCGAGCAGCGTCCCCCACAAGAACAGCGTGGACGCGTCCACGGCCAGCGCGTCGGACAGCGTGGTGACGCCGGTGCCGCCGGAGCGGGCGTGCAGCCCGAGGGCGATCCCGGCGGCGACGAGGGCCAGCAGGCTCAGCGCGACCTGGGTGGTCCAGCGGGACCGGCGG
Source organism: Saccharopolyspora sp. 7B (assembly GCF_020177435.1). NCBI lineage: Bacteria > Bacillati > Actinomycetota > Actinomycetes > Pseudonocardiales > Pseudonocardiaceae > Saccharopolyspora > Saccharopolyspora sp. 7B. The sequence continues at coordinate 48,029 of NZ_JAIUKC010000014.1, forward strand.
GGCACGAACGCCTCGACGAGCACGCTGATGCAGGCGGCGCCGAGCACGACCAGCACCGGTGTGATGGCGGCGTAGTCGATCGGCGGGATCGGAATCTGCTGCGCGTGGACCGCGACCTGAGTGGCACCCACTGTTCAGTTCCCTCCTTGCGAGGTCACGGGGTCGGTGACGCCGACCTCGCTCATGGTCGCCCCGACCGACGGGGTGATCACGTCCAGCACCGGTTTCGGGTACACCCCGAGCGCGAGCACCAGCACGATCAGCGGGGTCAGCACGGCGATCTCCCGCGGGCGCAGGTCCAGCACCCGCGCCCGGTGCGCGCCGGGCCGGTTCGGGTCGGTGACGGCGCCCGGACCGCCCGCGGTGCCGACGAGGGCGTCGCCGCGCACCGGCCCCTGCATGATCCGCTGGTAGAGCCGCAGCACGTAGACGGCGGCGAGCACCATGCCGATGGTGGCGAGCACCGTGTACACCGGCTGCGTCGGGAAAGCGCCCAGCAGCACCAGGAACTCACTGATGAACGAGTTGGTGCCCGGCAACGACAGGGTGCTGAGCCCGGCGATGAGCAACGTCCCGGCCAGCAGCGGGGTGATCTTCGCCATCCCGCCGTAGTCGGCGATCCGGGTCGACCCGCCGCGCGCGATGATCATGCCGATGACCAGGATCAGCAGCCCGGTCGCCAGGCTGTGGTTGAGCATGTACGACACCGCGCCCACCTGGGCCTGCGAGGTGTAGGCGAAGATCCCGAGCGCGATGAACCCGAAGTGCGCGATGGACACGTAGGCGATGAACCGCTTGAGGTCGGTCTGCCCGAACGCCTGCAGCGAGCCGTAGAGCACGCCGAGCACCGCCAGCACCAGCACCAGCGGCGCCAGCAGCTGGGAGGCGTCCGGCGTGAGCGGCAGGCTGTAGCGCAGGAAGCCGAAGGTGCCGACCTTGTCCAGCACGCCGACGACGATCACCGCGACGCCGATCGGGGCCTGCTCGGCGGCGTCCGGCAGCCAGGTGTGCAGCGGCACCAGCGGTGCCTTGATCGCGAACGCGGTGAAGAAGCCCAGGAAGATCCACACCTGCACGGCGATCGGCGCGTCGGCCAGGATCGGCACCAGCCGCGCCCAGTCGAAGGTGCCTTCGCCGGTGGCCTGCAGCGCGTAGGCGTAGGCGCCGATCGCGGCGGCCAGCATGATCAGGCCGCCGAGGAACGAGTACAGGAAGAACTTCACCGCCGCGTACCGGCCGCGTTCGCCGCCGTAGCCGCCGATGAGGAAGTACATCGGGATCAGCATGATCTCGAACAGCACGTAGAACAGGAACACGTCGGTCGCCGCGAACACGGCCACCGTCAGCGACTGCTCGACCAGCAGCAGCGAGAAGAACCCGCCGTGGCTGCGCCCCGCCGGCAGCCGCTCGCCCCAGCTGAAGCCGAGCACCAGCGGCATCAGCAGCGCGATCACGGCGATCATGACGAGCGCGATGCCGTCGACGGCGAAGGACACCCGGATGTCGAACGCCGGGATCCACTCGACGGAGCTGGCCAGTTGCAGCCGCGGCCCGGCCGGGTCGTAGGCGGCCCAGGCAGCGATCGCGACGGCGAACTCGGCCAGCGACACGGCGAGCGCGGTCCACTTCGCCACCGGCGCGTTGCGGCGCAGCAGCCCGACGGCGACGGCGCCCGCCAGCGGCAGCAGGACGAGCACGAGGAGCAGGGTCATCGGATCTCCTCTTCCCCCGGGAGGTTCGGCTGGGTTCGGGTGCGGTCGGTCACGGCGTGCCCACCACCAGCAGCGCCCCGATCAGCAGCACGCCGCCGCAGAGCATGGACAGCGCGTAGGAGCGGACGAACCCGTTCTGCCTGCGCCGCGCCCAGCCGGAGCCGAGCTGCAGCGCACCGGCGAGACCGGTGACGGCTCCGTCCACGGCGGCGCGGTCGAAGGCGACCAGGCCGCGGGTGAGCCCGGCGGTGGGTTTGACGGCGACGGCGTCGTTGAGCGCGTTGCCGCCGAGGTCGGCGCGCGCGGCGCGCACCACCGGCGACACCCGCTCGGGCCGGGTGACCGGCACCGGTTTCCGGCCGACGAGCAGCCAGGCGGCGAGCGCGCCGAGCGCGGAGAGCACCACGGTCAGCACCGGGATCACCGAGTGCGGCAGCGCCCCGCCGTGCGATTCCTCCAGCGCGCCGAGCGACGGCGCGAGGAAGGTGACCAGCCGGTCCCCGGAGGCGAGGAACATGCCCGCCCCGACCGAGCCGACGGCCAACACGATCATCGGCCCGGTCATGATCGCCGGGGATTCGTGCGGGTGGTAGTCCTGCCCGTCCGCGGTCTTGAGGTCCTGCCAGCGCTTCTCGCCGAAGAAGGTCATCAGCACCAGCCGCGTCATGTAGAACGCGGTGAGCGCGGCACCCAGCAGCGCCGCGCCGCCGAACACCCAGCCCCGCCAGCCGTCCTGGCCGAACGCGGCCTCGATGATCGCGTCCTTCGAGTAGTAGCCGGACAGGAACGGGAACCCGATCAGCGCCAGGTAACCGAGCGCGAAGGTGGCGAAGGTGATCGGCAGGTGCTTGGCGAGCCCGCCGAACCGGCGCATGTTCACCTCGTCGCGCATCGCGTGCATCACCGACCCGGCGCCGAGGAACAGCCCGGCCTTGAAGAACCCGTGGGTGAGCAGGTGCATGATGCCGAGCGCGTACCCGGCCGGCCCGAGCCCGACGGCGAGGATCATGTAGCCGATCTGGCTGACCGTGGAGTAGGCCAGCACCTTCTTGATGTCGTCGTAGGCGCAGCCGATGACGCAGCCGACCAGCAGCGTCACCGCGCCGATGATGGTGACGACCAGCCTGCCGTCCGGGGACAGCGTGTACAGCGGGTTGGCGCGGGCGATCAGGTAGACGCCCGCGGTGACCATGGTCGCCGCGTGGATCAGCGCGGACACCGGGGTGGGGCCTTCCATCGCGTCCGGCAGCCACGCCTGCAGCGGGACCTGGCCGGACTTGCCGCACGCCCCGAGCAGCAGCAGCAGCGTGATCGCCAGCAGCACGCCCGGGGTCAGCTCCCCGGCGCGGGCGAAGACCTCGGTGTACTGGGTGGTGCCGAGCTTCGCGAACAGCAGGAAGATCGCGAGGGCGAGCCCGACGTCGCCGACCCGGTTCATCACGAACGCCTTGGTCGCGGCCGCGGCCGCCGAGGGCCGCTGCTGCCAGAACCCGATCAGCAGGTAGGACGCCAGGCCGACGCCCTCCCAGCCGAGGTACAGCGTCACGAAGCTGTTGCCCAGCACCAGCACCAGCATGGCCGCGACGAACAGGTTCAGGTAGGCGAAGAACCGCCGCCGCTCGGTGTTGTGCCTGCCGGTGCGGCCTTCCTGGTCGTGGGCCATGTAGCCGATCGAGTAGAGGTGGATCAGCGCGCCCACCCCGGTGATCAGCAGCACGAACACCATCGACAGCGGGTCCAGCCGCAGCCCGAAGTCGACCTGCAGCGCCTCGACCGGGATCCAGGAGAACACGTGCAGCTCGCGCACCGGTTGCGCGTCGCCCGCGATGCTCGTGAACAGCGCCACCCCGTAGGCGAACGCCGCGATCACGGTGGCGCTGCCCAGCAGGTGGCCCCACCCGTCGGCGCGGCGGCCCGCGATCAGCAGCACGGCCGCGCCGAGCAGCGGCAGCGCGATGAGCAGCCAGGCGCCGCCCTGCACGGGACCTTGCGCGGCCTGCACGGCGAGGAGATCGGGACTGGCCGGGAACGTCGTCGTCACGCCAGGCTCTCCCTACTGTGAGTGCGAACGGGGGTTCGGGTGCGCGGCGCGCCGGCCGCGGGGGCGGGCATGGCGCTAGTACTTGAGGAGGTTGGCGTCGTCGACCGAGGCCGAGCGGCGGGTCCGGAAGATCGACATGATGATCGCGAGGCCGACCACGACTTCCGCGGCGGCGACGACCATCACGAAGAACGCCATCACCTGCCCGTGCACCGAGCCCTCGATGCGGGCGAAGGTGACCAGCGTCAGGTTCACCGCGTTGAGCATCAGCTCGATGCACATGAACACGACGATGGCGTTGCGCCGCACCAGCACGCCGACGGCGCCGATACTGAACAGCAGCGCGGACAGCAGCAGGTAGTAGGTGGGGGTCATCGCCGGACCTCCTCGGGGGACGCGTGGCCGGAGCCGGAGCGGCCGTTGCTGCCGTCCTCGCCGCGGTCGTCCGGGGTCCCGGGCTCCGGCGCGTCGAGGTCCGGTGCCGGTTCCCCGGGGTCGCGGGGCCGATCGGTGAGCGCGTGCGGATCGGCTCCGCCGTCCTTGCCCGCGATGGCGTCGCGTTCGGCGGTGAGCCGTTCGACCGGCAGGTTGTCGAGGATCTCGGACAGCGACTCGGGCGCCACCGAGCCGTCCGGCAGCAGCGCCGGGGTCGCCACCGAGTTCGCGGTGGCGTACACGCCGGGGCCGGGCAACGGCGAGGACCGGTCGCCGCGCAGCCGCGCTTCGACGCGTTCCCGCTGGCTGATCCGCGCGGCGCGTCCCTTGCCGCCGTAGGCGAGCACCATCGCGCCCAGCGCGGCGGTGATCAGCAGCGCCGAGGTCAGCTCGAACGGGAACAGGTAGTCGGTGAAGATCAGCGCGCCGAGCCCGCCCGCACCGCCGCCGCGCGCGGACCACGGGTCCAGCGGTGCAGCGACCGGCACGTCGGTGAGCGCCCTGGCCAGCCCGGTCACCAGCAGCAGCGCGAACGCGACCCCGGCGACGGCGGCCCACAGCCGCTGCCCGCGCAGCACCTCCACCACCGAGTCCGAGGAGTCGCGGCCCACCATCATCAGCACGAACAGGAACAGCATCATGATCGCGCCGGTGTAGACGATGATCTGGGTGAAGCCGAGGAAGGGCGCGCTCTGCGCCATGTACAGCACGCCGAGGCTCAGCATGGTCAGCACCAGGAACAGCGCGGAGTGCACCGCGCCGCGCGAGAACACCATGCCCAGCGCCCCGACCAGGGCCAGCGGCCCGAGGATCCAGAACGCCGCGGCCTCGCCCGCGCCGACCACGTCCGCGGCCTGCTGCTGGGCGAGCACCGCAGTTGCCGTGAGCATCACCGCCGCGCCTCCTCGTGCCCGGTCTCCACGGTTTCGCCTTCGGGCACGCCGCTGCGCCGCGCGAGCTCGGGCCCGCGCACGTAGTAGTCCTGCTCGTCCTCGCCGAGCCGCATCGGGTGCGGCGGCTGCTCCATGCCGGGCAGCAGCGGGGCCAGCAGGTCCTCCTTGGTGTAGATGAGGTGCTGCCGGTCGTCGTCGGCGGTCTCGTACTCGTTCGTCATGGTCAGCGAGCGGGTCGGGCACGCCTCGATGCACAGGCCGCAGCCGATGCACCGCAGGTAGTTGATCTGGTAGTCGGCCCCGTAGCGCTCCCCCGGCGAGTAGCGCTCGTCCTCGGTGTTGTCCCCGCCCTCGACGAAGATCGCGTCCGCGGGGCAGGCCCAGGCGCACAGCTCGCAGCCCACGCACTTCTCCAGCCCGTCCGGGTGCCGGTTGAGCTGGTGGCGGCCGTGGAACCGGGGTGCGGTGACCTTCTTGACCTCGGGGTACTCCTCGGTGACGACCTTCTTGAACATCGTCGAGAAAGTGACGCCGAAACCTTTCAGCGGATCAAACACGGCCCGCTCCCTCCTTCGAGGCGTCGTCGGCCCCGGACGGCGGCACCGGGGTGCGCCGCGGTGGGGTCGGGGGCACTTGCAGGTCCAGCGGCGGGACGGGGAACCCGCTGCCCGCCATGGGCGCTTCCGGTTCTTCCGGTTCGGGCCGCTTGCGGTCCGGGACGAGGAAGGCCGCGGCGATGAGCACCACCAGCACCTCGCCGCCGACGACCCGGAACGTCGTCGAGTCGACGCCCTGCTCGTTGCGGACCGCGCGGATCACGGTGACCACCACGATCCACACCAGGCTCAGCGGGACGAGGACCTTCCAGCCGAGGTTCATGAACTGGTCGTAGCGCAGCCGCGGCAGCGTGGCGCGCAGCCACACGAACACGAACAGGAACGCCAGCGTCTTCCCGAGGAACCACAGCACCGGCCACCAGCCGGTGTTGAGCACCCCGCCGCCGATCAGGCTCAGCGGCCACGGCGCGTGCCAGCCGCCGAGGAACAGCGTGGTGGCGAGGGCGGAGACGGTGACCATGTTGATGTACTCGGCGAGGAAGAACAGCGCGAACTTCAGCGAGGAGTACTCGGTGTGGAAGCCGCCGACCAGTTCGGATTCGGCTTCCGGCAGGTCGAACGGGGCGCGGTTGGTCTCGCCGACCATCGCCACCACGTAGACCAGGAAGCTGAACGGCAGCACGAGCGCGAACCAGCCGCTGGTCTGCGCTTCGACGATGCCCGCGGTGGACAGCGTGCCCGCGTACATGATCACGGCGACGAACGAGAGGCCCATCGCGATCTCGTAGGAGATGACCTGCGCGGCGGAGCGCAGCGAGCCCAGCAGCGGGTACGGCGATCCGGAGGACCAGCCGGCGAGCACGATGCCGTAGACGCCGATGGAGGCACTGGCCAGCACCACGAGCAGCCCCACCGGCAGTTCGACCAGCTGCAGCGCGGTGCGCTCGCCGAAGATCGTGACCTCCGGGCCGATCGGGATCACCGAGAACGACACCAGCGCGGGCGTCGCGGAGATCACCGGGGCGAGGAAGTACACCCACTTGTCGGCCAGCACCGGCCGGATGTCCTCCTTGAACGCGAGCTTCAGCCCGTCGGCCAGGGATTGCAGGATGCCGAACGGTCCGGCGCGGTTCGGTCCGGGACGGTGCTGCATGCGGCCGATGACGCGGCGCTCGGCCCAGATCGTCAGCAGCGTCATCAGCACCAGGAAGGCGAAGATCGCCACGACCTTGATCAGGATCAGCCAGATCGGGTCGTCGGCGAGCAGTTCGGCGGTGCGTGTCATGACCGGCTCCTCTCCGGGCCGCCGAAGCCGAGCCCGGTGCCGCCGTGGCCGTTCGCACCGTGCCCGTTGGTCCCGTGCCCGTTGCCGCCGTGCCCGTTCGCGAGCGGCCCGGCGGGGGCGAGCGCGACGGGCGCGCCGTGCCCGACGCCCAGCAGCCGGTTCACCTTCGACGGTCCGGAGTCCATCGGCAGCCACACCACGTCGTCGGGCATGTCGGTGAACCGCGCTTCGAGCGTGATCGACCCGCGGTCGCCGCGGACTTCGACCTGCTGGCGCTCCAACAGCCCGAGCCGCCGCGCGGTGGCCGGGGACAGCATCGCCACGGTGTCCCGCCGGGTGCCCGCGAGGTTCGGTTCGTCGTCCTGCAGCGAGCCGTCGTCCAGCAGCCGCCGCCAGGTGGCCAGCAGCACGCGGCCCGGCCCGGGTGGCGCGACGGGCCGCACCTGCTCGTCCGGGGCGGGTGGCCGGGCGCGCCCGCCGGTGCCGAGCCGGTCCAGTTCGGCGCGGACCGCGGCGGGGCTCTGGGTGAACAGGTCGGCGTCCATCTCGACCGCGAGGGTGTCCAGCACCCGGCAGTCCGGCAGCGCGCCGGTTCCTTCGATGGTGATGCGGAATTCGCGGCGGCGGCCCTCCCAGTTCAGGTAGGTGCCGGACTTCTCCGAGCTCGGCGCGATGGGCAGCACCACGTCGGCGCGTTCGGTGACTGCGCTGGGACGCAGTTCGAGGCTCACCACGAAGTCGGCGCGGTCCAAGGCCTGCCGAGCCAGTTCCGGGTCGGGCAGGTCGTCCGGGTCGACGCCGCCGACGAGCAGTCCGGCGAGGTCGCCGCGCGCGGCGGCGCGCAGGATGCCCTCGGTATCCCGCCCGGGCGCGCCGGGCAGGCTGTCGGCGTCCACGCCCCAGGTCTGGGCGACCTCGGCGCAGGCGGTGAGGTCGCCGACGGCGCGGCCGCCGGGCAGCAGCGTGGGCAGCGCACCGGCTTCGACGGCGCCGCGTTCGCCCGCGCGGCGCGGGATCCACGCGACCCGCGCGCCGGTGCGGGCCGCGGTGCGGGTGACCTCGGAGAGCAGTCCGGGGATCTGCGCGGCCCGCTCGCCGACGACGAGCACCGCTCCCCCGGCCCGCAGCGCTTCGTCCACTTCGGACGGGAGCTCGGCCAGCGCGGCGGCCTCCCCGCCGGGCGGGCACGGCAGCAGCGCGCCGGTGCGCACCGGACCGCCACCGCTCATGATCCGCGTCGTCTTCTCCACGCCCGGCGAGTTCCACTGCCCGAGGTGGAAGACCTTCGTGCTCCCCTTGCGGGCCGCCTTGCGCAGCCGCAGGAACACGCTCGGCGACTCCTCCTCCGGTTCGAAGGCGACGCACAGCACGGCGGGCGCGGCCTCCAGGTCGGCGAAGGTCACCGCGCCCGCACCGGGCCCGGTGCCGACGACGGCGGACTCCAGGAACGCGAGCTCCTCGTCCGAGTGCGCCCTGGCGCGAGCGTCGACGTCGTTGGTGCGCAACGCGATCCGCGCGAACTTCGCGTAGGCGTAGGCGTCCTCCTCGGTCAACCGGCCGCCGGGCAGCACCCCGACGCCGCGGTCGTCGCGCGCCCGCAGCAGCCCGTCGGCGGCGACGCGCAGCGCCTCCGTCCAGGACGCGGTCCGCAGCTCACCGCCCTCGCGCACCATCGGCCGCAGGAAGCGGTCCGCGGCGGTGGCGTAGCGGAACGCGAACCGGCCCTTGTCGCAGAGCCACTCCTCGTTGACCTCCGGGTCGTCCCCGGCGAGCCGCCGCATCACCTTGCCGCGCCGCCAGTCGGTGCGCGTCGCGCAGCCCGACGAGCAGTGCTCGCACACGGCCGGCGTGGACACCAGGTCGAACGGCCGGGAGCGGAACCGGTAGGCGGCGCTGGTCAGCGCGCCCACCGGGCAGATCTGGATGGTGTTGCCGGAGAAGTACGACTGGAACGGCTGCTGCTCGGCGATGCCGATCTGCTGCACCGCCCCGCGCTCCAGCAGTTCGATGAACGGGTCGCCCGCGATCTGCTTGGAGAACCGGGTGCAGCGCTGGCACAGCACGCAGCGCTCCCGGTCCAGCAGCACCTGGGTGGAGATCGGCACCGGCTTGGCGAAGGTCCGCTTGGTGTCGTGGAACCGGGATTCGGCGCGGCCGTGCTTGAGCGCCTGGTTCTGCAGCGGGCACTCGCCGCCCTTGTCGCAGATCGGGCAGTCCAGCGGGTGGTTGATCAGCAGCAGTTCCATCACGCCCTGCTGCGCCTTGTCGGCGACCGGCGAGGTCTGCTGCGTCTTCACCACCATGCCGTCGGCGACGGTCATCGTGCAGGAGGCCTGCGGCTTGGGCATCGCCCGGCCGTTCATCTCCACTTCCACCAGGCACTGCCTGCACGCGCCCGCCGGGTCGAGCAGCGGGTGGTCGCAGAACCGGGGGATGACGATGCCCATCCGCTCCGCGGTGCGGATCAGCAGCTCGCCCTTGGGGGCGTCGACTTCGACGCCGTCGATCGTCAGCCGGACGTGCCCCTCGGGGACCGGCTTGGTCTCACGCTCGGATGCCACCGTCATCGGGCCGCTCCTGCCAGTGCGGGCTCGCCCGGCTCCGCGCCGGGCCGGTTCTGCTGACACAGCGCGAGGAATTCCTCGCGGAAGTACTTGATGCCGCTGGTGATCGGGCTGACCGCACCGTCACCGAGGGCGCAGAAGGAGCGGCCGAAGATGTTGTCGCAGACGTCGAGCAGGGTGTCGATGTCCTCTTCGGTGCCGTGCCCCTCGACCATGCGCTCCAGGACCTGGGCGAGCCAGAAGGTGCCCTCCCGGCAGGGGGTGCACTTGCCGCAGGACTCGTGCTCGTAGAACTGCGTCCACTTCATCACCGCCCACGGCACGGACACGGTCTCGTTGAACACCATCAGCGCCGTGGTGCCCAGCATCGAGCCCGCTTCGGCGGCGCCCTCGAAGTCCAGCGGCACGTCCAGGTGCTCGGCGGTGAACAGCGGGGTGGACGAGCCGCCAGGAGTCCAGAACTTGAGCGGGACCCCGTCCTTCATGCCGCCCGCCAGCTCCAGCAGCTGCCGCAGCGTGGTGCCCAGCGGGGCCTCGTACTGGCCGGGGTTCTCGACGTGCCCGGACAGCGAGTAGATCTTCGGGCCGGGCGACTTCTCCCGTCCCATGCTGCGGAACCAGTCGGAGCCGCCGTTGACGATGAACGGCACCGAGGCGATGGTCTCCACGTTGTTCACCGTGGTCGGGCACGCGTAGAGCCCGGCGGCGGCGGGGAACGGCGGTTTCAGCCGCGGCTGCCCGCGCTTGCCCTCCAGCGAATCGAGCAGCGCCGTCTCCTCGCCGCAGATGTAGGCGCCGGCCCCGGCGTGCACCACGATGTCGCAGTCGAAACCGGAGCCGAGGATGTCCTTGCCCAGGTAGCCCGCGGCGTAGGCCTCCTGCACGGCGTTGTTCAACCGGCGGATGCAGTGCAGCGCCTCACCGCGCACGTAGATCGCCGAGAAGTGCGAGCGCATCGCGTAGCAGGCGATGATCACGCCCTCCACCAGCGAGTGCGGGTCGGCCATCATCAGCGGGATGTCCTTGCAGGTGCCCGGTTCGCCCTCGTCGGCGTTGACCACGAGGTAGTGCGGCTTCACCGGTTCCTTCGGCATGAAGCTCCACTTCACGCCCGCCGGGAACCCGGCGCCGCCACGGCCGCGCAGGCCCGCGGCCTTCACCAGTTCGACCAGCTCGTCGGGCGTGGCGCGCAACGCCTTGCGCAGCGCGGTGTAGCCCTCCAGCTGCTCGTAGGTGCGGAGGCTCCAGGAGGTCGGCGACAACCACCGCTTGGTCAGCACCGGGGTGAGGTCGTCGGGCTTGGGGGAGTTCGCGTCGGTCATGTCCACTCACTCCTTCTCCGGCAGCGGCGGGATCTGCGCGTCGTCCGGCATCGGCGGCGCGGTCCAGCCGCGCTGCTGCGCCAGGTGCGCGCCGCGGACCGTCTCGGGGGCGGCCGAGGGGCCGTCCACGGTGTCCTCCAGCCGGGCGCCGGGCCGGTCGAAGAACCCGGCGAGCTGGCGCTCGGTGCGGCGGAAGTCGGTGAGCGGTGCGCCGCGCGTCGGGTCCGGCTTCTCCCCGCGCTGCAAGGACTTCACCAGTTCCAGCGCCGCTTCCGGGCTCTGCTTGTCGTAGTACTCGTAGTCGACCTGCAGCACCGGGGCGTGGTCGCAGGCCGCGAGGCATTCGGCGTGCTCCAGCGTCAGCGAGCCCGGTTCGCCCGGCGTGCCGGAGGTCTCGTCGTGGCCGACGCCGAGGTGCTCGGACACCTTCGCGTAGATGGCGTCGCCGCCCAGGGCGGCGCACAGCGTGTTGGTGCACACGCTGACCAGGTGCTCGCCGCACGGCTTGCGCTTGTACATCGTGTAGAAGGTGGCGACCGCGCTGACCTCGGCGGCGGACAGCGCCAGCTGCTCGGCGCAGAACTCGATGCCCTCGGTGCTGACGTGGCCCTGCTCGGACTGCACGAGGTGCAGCATCGGCAGCAGCGCCGACCGCGCCTCCGGGTAGCGCTCGACGATGCGCTTCGCGTCGGCGCGCACGTCCTCGCCGAACACCGGCGCGCCCGGCGGGCTCAGCACGTGCTCGGTGGTGGTGAAATCGAACTGCTCGGTCATCGGTCCACCCCGCCCATCACCGGGTCGATCGAGGCCACTGCCGCGATCACGTCCGCGACCAGGCCGCCCTCGGCCATCGCCGGGAACGCCTGGAGGTTCACGAAGCTCGGTTCCCGCACGTGCACCCGCATCGGCCGGGTGCCGCCGTCGGAGACCAAGTGGTAACCCAGCTCGCCGCGCGGCGACTCCACCGGCGAGTACACCTGCCCCGGGGGCACGTCGAAGCCCTCGGTGACCAGCTTGAAGTGGTGGATCAGCGATTCCATCGACTGGCCCATGATCTTGCGGACGTGCTCCAGGGAGTTGCCCATGCCGTCCGGCCCGATGCTCAGCTTCGCCGGCCACGCGATCTTCGGGTCGTCCACCATCACCGGGCCGGGCTCGAAGGCGTCCAGGCACTGCCGGATGATCTTCAGCGACTGGTGGATCTCCTCCAGCCGCAGCAGGAACCGGGCGAAGCAGTCCGCGTCGGTGCTCGTCGGCACCTCGAACTCGAAGTTCTCGTAACCGCAGTACGGCTCGATCTTGCGCAGGTCCCAGGCGATGCCCGCCGAGCGCAGCAGCGGCCCGGTCACGCCCAGCTGCAGGCAGCCGTCCAGCGGCAGGTACCCGACGTCCTTGAGCCGCTGCTTCCAGATCGGCTGGCCGGAGAACAGCTTCGCGTAGTCCGGCAGCCGCTTGTCCATGACCTTGATGAACTCCAGCACCTTCTCCCGGTAGTTCTCCGGGAGGTCCTGGGCCACCCCGCCCGGCCGGATGAACGCGTGGTTCATCCGCAGCCCGGTGAGGAACTCCAGCAGGTGCAGCACTTCCTCGCGATCGCGGAACCCGAAGGTCATGCCGGTGGTGGAGCCCAGCTCCATCGCGCCGGTCGCCATGAACACCAGGTGCGAGGAGATCCGGTTCAGCTCCATCAGCATGATCCGGAAGGTCTGCGCCCGCGTCGGCGCCTCGACCCCGAGCAGCTTCTCCACGCCCAGGCAGTACGCCGCCTCGTTGTACAGCGGCGCCAGGTAGTCCATCCGCGTGACGAAGGTGACGCCCTGGGTCCAGGTGCGGTACTCGGTGTTCTTCTCGATCCCGGTGTGCAGGTAGCCGATCACCGAGCGGGCCTGGGTGACGGTCTCGCCTTCGAGTTCCAGCACCAGCCGCAGCACCCCGTGCGTGGACGGGTGCTGCGGGCCGAGGTTGATGACGACGCGCTCGGAATCCGCCGCCTCGTCGATGAACTCGTCCCAGTCGCCGCCGGTGACGGTGTAGACGCGGCCTTCCGTCGTCTCGCGCGACGCCGCGTGCCTGCCGGGGTCCGTGGTGGGATCGGTCAGTGGTTCGGTGGTCATGTTCAGCACCTCTCCGCGTGCTGCCTGCCGTGGCCGTGCGGTCCGCGGAACCTCATGAGTAGGCCCGCCGCTGGTCGGGCGGCGGTATCTCGGCGCCCTTGTACTCGACGGGGATGCCGCCGAGCGGGTAGTCCTTGCGCTGCGGGTGCCCGTCCCAGTCGTCCGGCATCAAGATCCGGGTGAGCGCGGGGTGCCCGTCGTAGACCAGGCCGAACATGTCCCAGGCCTCGCGCTCCTGGAAGTCCGCCGTCGGGTACACGGACACGACCGACGGCAGGTGCGGGTCGTCGACGTCGACGGCCACCTCCAGCCGGATGCGGCGGCGGTAGGTCATCGAGGTCAGGTGGTAGACCGAGTGCAGCCGCTGCGGCACCTCCGGCCCGTAGTCCACGCCGGACACCGAGCTGCACAGCTCGAAGCGCAGCGCCGGGTCGTCGCGCAGCGAGGAGCAGGTGGACACCAGGTGCTCGCGGTCCACGTAGAAGGTGATCTCCCCGCGGTCCACGGTCACCTGCTGCACCGCCGAGTCGATCCCCTTGCCGCGCAGCGAATCCAGCAGCGCGTCCGCCACCTCGTCGAACCAACCGCCGAACGGCCGCTCGGCCGGGGCGGGCAGGTGCGCGGGCAGCCGCAGCCCGCCGTAGCCGGAGGTGTCGCCGCTGCCGCGCACGCCGAACATGCCCTGCCGCTCGCGTCCGGCGACGATCGGTTCCCGCGGCTCGGCGATCGCGCCCGAACCGGAACGCACCGGTTCGAGGCCCTCGCCGGGCCGGTCCGCGCTGGAACCCTTCTCGCCGGGGTCCGGGGTGGTCCGCTTCGAGTCGGTCATGCCGCTCACCTGCCCGCGCCGAGTTGCCGCTGCGTCTGCTCCCGCTGCGCGTCGGTCTCGACGGCGAGCGGGCCTTCCGCGCCCATCTCCTGGCGCTGCGCCAGCTGCTGCCGCTCAGCGCGCTTGCGCTGCGAGCGGTTCTTCGGCGCGTAGCGCTCGGAGGAGGCGATGAGTTCGGTGCGAGCCCCGCTCTCGGCGCGCAGCGCGGCGCGCTTGGCGTTGATCGGCTCGTCCATGATCTTGGCGTGCAGTTTGAGGATCGCGTCGAGCAGCATCTCCGGCCGCGGCGGACAACCCGGCAGGTACATGTCCACCGGCACCACGTGGTCCACGCCCTGCACCACGGCGTAGTTGTTGAACATGCCCCCGGTGGAAGCGCACACGCCCATCGCCAGCACCCAGCGCGGCTCCGGCATCTGGTCGTAGATCTGCCGCAGGACCGGGGCCATCTTGTTGGTCACCCGACCGGCGACGATCATCAGATCGGCCTGCCGCGGGGTGGCGGAGAAGCGCTCCATGCCGAACCGGGCGATGTCGTAGCGGGAACCGCCGACCGTCATCATCTCGATCGCGCAGCAGGCCAACCCGAAGGTCGCCGGCCACATCGAGGTCTTCCGGGTCCAGTTGACGAGCTTCTCCACGTTGGCCAACAGGATGCCGTTGGGCAGCTGCTCTTCGAGGCCCATCTCGGCACTCCTTCCGCTGTCGCCATTGAGAACGGTCAGTGCTCGCTCAGGCCCGCCCGGGCCCGGGCGCCTAGTTCCAGTCGAGGCCTCCGCGCCGCCACACGTAGACGTAGGCGAATCCGACGGTCGCGATGAACAGCACGACCTCGGCCACGCCGAACAGCCCGAGGGAGTCCGCGGAGACCGCGAACGGGTAGAGGAAGACCATTTCGATGTCGAAGAGGATGAACAGCATCGCCGTGAGGTAGTAGGCGACCGGCATCCGGCCGCCGCCCATCACCGGCTGCGGGGAAGGCTCGATCCCGCACTCGTAGGCATCGAGCTTCGCCCTGTTGTAGCGGCGGGGGCCGACCAGTGGCGCGATGCTCACCGAGAACACCGCGAATCCCAGCGCCAGCGCGAACATCAGCACCAGCGGGATGTACGGGTCCAGCACGCCCGAAGCGCCTGCCTCGCCCATGGCACCGCCCTCCTTCGCTGCCCCCGCCGAGACGAACGTCACGTCTGCGGCGTCAGGTGCGCACTCTATGCGGTCGGACGTAACCGCTCCGCAGTGAGGCGAACCTAACTTTATGACTTCTCACACAATCACGTGACCATCTGACCAGACTCCAGCAGTCAGGCGCTAGGGGTGAGCCGAGTAGTGGCGCTGATCACACGGTCCATCGTGTCCCCATCGCGCACGTCGTACAGATTTGCCAGCAGCTTCAACACGAAACGCATCAGCAACGGCCGCGGCAAGCCGTGCTTGGTGGCCATCCGCATCACCGTCGGATTGCCAATCAACTTGCTGAAGATGTTCCCGAGCCGGAAGTAGCCGCCCATCGCGTCGGACACCGCACCCGGGTACCGGAGCAGCGCGTGCTCCCGCGAAGGGCCCGCCGGTCGTGCGTACGCGTGGACCACGCACTCCGCCGCCAACCGGGCGGATTCCATGGCGTACGCGATGCCCTCGCCGTTGAACGGGTTGACCATGCCGCCGGCGTCCCCGACGAGCAGCAGCCCGTCCCGGTAGTGCGGCGTGCGGTTGAAGCCCATCGGCAGCGCGGCGCCGCCGATCTTGCCGGTGGCGTTCTCCTCCCGGAAACCCCACTCCTCCGGGGTCCCGTCCAGCCAGGAGCGCAACAGCTGGCGGTAGTCGGTCTTGCCGTAGGACTTCGACGTCGACAGCACGCCCAGCCCCACGTTCACCGTCCCGTCGCCCATGCCGAAGATCCAGCCGTAGCCCGGCATCAGCTTCGGCTCGGCGGGCGTCGACCGGTCCCACAGCTCCAGGTGCGACTCCAGGAAGTCGTCCTTGCTGCGCGGGCTGTCGTAGTAGCGGCGCACCGCCACGCCCATCGGGCGGTCCTCGCGCTTCTCGATGCCCATCGACAACGCCAGGCGGGCCGACACGCCGTCGCACCCGAGCACCAGCGGCGCCCGGTAGGTCACCGGCTGGCGGTCCGGGCCGGTCTTCGCGGCGACCCCGTCGATGCGGCCGGTCCGCTCATTCCGGACGGCTCCGGTCACCGTGGTCTGCTGCACCATCCGGGCGCCCGCGCGTTCCGCCCCGCGGGCGAGCAGGTCGTCGAAGTCGTTGCGCGGACGGACCACGCCGTAGGGCGGGAAGTCGGCGAGCTCCGGCCAGTCCAGCTCGATGTTCACGCCGCCGCCGACCACGCGCAGACCCCGGTTGTGCAGCCAGCCGGCCTCCTCCCGGGTGTCGATGCCGAGGTCGATCAGCTGCTTGACGCCGCGCGGCGTGATGCCGTCGCCGCACACCTTCTCCCTGGGGAAGACGCTCTTCTCCAGCAGCAGCACGTCGAGGCCCGCGCGAGCCAGGTACGTCGCCGCCGTCGAACCGGCCGGCCCGGCACCGACGACGATCACGTCGGCGTCGTCGTTCGGTCGGCGTCGGGGGGTGGCGCTGGTCATGACACTCCTTGATAGCCGTGCAGTTGCGGTGTCGAGCCACGGCGCCAGGCACGCGGACCGCACCCGGCACCCGCTCCGGTGCCGCGCACCCGAGCGGTTCCGCCGTGACCCGGTGAACCCGCCCGCTTGTGAACGAGTTCACTATCTCCGCCGAGTCTAGGCCTGCGGAAGCACTCGATCGACCCCGCGAGATAGGCCGCTCGGGTGACCGTCCTCGCAGGTGAGGCGTATCTCCGGGGCGCCGGAGGGCACCGGGCCACCCGCACGCCGCAGCGCCGCCAGGATCACCGGGTGCGGAACGGTTCCACGCCCGGGCCTCAGCGGCGCCCGCAGGCGCAGGGGGCGGGCGCGATGGACGGCGGCGGTCGGGTGCTCGCAGCACGACGGGCCAGGACGCGGCTCCCGGGCAACGCACCGAACGCGGAGGATGCGCGCTCCGGAGGTTCAGAACACGCGAAGGCCCACTACCCGCCCAGCGGGTCTTGGCCGTTGCCTGTCAGCGGCGAAGCCGATGAGCTGCCGACCACCAGAGCAACCGGGCCACCCGCGGGTTCTCAGCTGCTTCCTCGCGAGGACAACGATTTCTCCTGTGGCGGAGCCACCGGTGAAATCGATCCCGCAGCGAGGGGCCAGCTGAGGTTCCGCCACCCGAGCGCAGCTCGAAGGGAGCGCCGGACTCAGGCCTTGAAAGCGCGGTGCACGGCGACGGCGCCGCCCATCAGGTCGCGCCACGCCACCTTCGACCAGCCGGCCTCGCCGATCTTCGCGGCCAGCGCCCGCTGGTCCGGCCAGGAGCGGATCGACTCCGCCAGGTACACGTACGCGTCCGGGTTCGAGGACACCGCGCGGGCGATCGGCGGCAGCGCGCGCATCACGTAGTTCATGTAGACGGTGCGGAACGGCTCCCAGGTGGGGGTGGAGAACTCGCACACCACGAGCCGCCCGCCGGGGCGCACCACCCGCGCCATCTCGCGCAGGCCCGCCACCGTGTCCACCACGTTGCGCAGCCCGAACGAGATCGTCGCCGCGTCGAAGGAGGCGTCCGCGAACGGCAGCCGCAGCGCGTCGGCCGCCACCATCGGGAGCCCGCGGTCCCGGCCCACCGACAGCATGCCCAGCGAGAAGTCCGCGGCCACGCACCACGCGCCGGACTTCGCCAGCTCCGCGGTGGACACGCCGCTGCCCGCGGCCAGGTCCAGGATGCGCTCGTGCGGCCGCGGGTCCAGCGCCTGCCGGGTGATCTGCCGCCAGCGCCGGTCCTGCCCGAACGACATCACGGTGTTCGTCAGGTCGTAGCGCTTCGCGACGCCGTCGAACATCGCGGCGACCGCGTGCGGATCCTTGTCCAAACCGGCGCGAGACACGTCGGCAGCTTACGTGCAGCGGGCGCTCAGGCGGCCAGCCGGTCGTCCTGCGGGCGGCCGATGACCTCCGCGTAGTGGCCGATCAACTGCTCGCACAGGGCGGGCCAGGTGCGCTGGGCCACCGAGTCGCGGGCGGCCGCGCCGAACCTCGCCCGCAGCGCCGGGTCCCGCAGCTCCGCCACCGCCGCGCGCAGCCGCCGGGCGTGCGCGTCCGCGTCGTGCGGCGGCAGCAGGTGGCCGGTGCGGCCCGGCAGCACCAGGTCCCGCGGGCCGCCCGCGTCCGGGGCGAGCGCGGGGACCCCGCTGGCCATCGCCTCCTGCACGGACTGGCAGAACGTCTCGTACGGGCCGGTGTGCACGAACACGTCCAGGCTCGCGTAGATCCGGGCGAGCTCCTCGCCGGTGCGCAGGCCGAGGAACGCGGCGCCCGGCAGCTGCGCGGCCAGCTGCTCCCGCTGCGGGCCGTCGCCGACCACCACCACCCGCACCCCGGGCACGCCGTCCAGCGCCGCGAGGCGCTCCACGTGCTTCTCCGGGGCGAGCCTGCCGACGTACCCGATCAGCAGCTCCCCGCCCGGGGCGAGCTCGGCGCGCAGCCGCTCGTCCCGCTTCCCCGGGTGGAACCGGGCCGTGTCCACCCCGCGGCCCCAGCGGTGCACCCGCGGGATGCCGTGCTCGCGCAGCGCTTCCGCCGCCCAGGTGGACGGGGCCAGCGTGCGGTCGGCGGCGCTGTGCAGCCGCCGCGTCCAGCGCCACGCGGCGCGCGCGGTCAACCCCAGCCCGTACGACTCCGCGAACCCGGCCACGTCCGTCTGGTACACCGCGACCGTCGGCACGCCCAGCTTCCGCGCCGCCGCCAGCCCCCGCGCCCCCACCACGAACGGCGAGGCCAGGTGCACCACGTCCGGCCCGAAGTCCGCCAAGCCCTGCAGCAACCGGCGGGTGGGGAACCCGATCGGCAGCGAGGACACCACCGGGATGTCCACGGCGGGCAGCCGCACCACCGGCGTGCCCTCGTGCTCGTCGGGACCCGCGCCCGGGGCGATCACGAGTGCCTGGTCACCGCGGCGGCGCAGGTGCTCCAGCACCCGCAGCACCGAGTTCGTGACCCCGTTGACCTGCGGCAGGAAACTCTCCGACACGATGGCGATCCGCACGAGCGACACCGTCCCGCCCCGCTCCGGCGCCCAGACGACCCCCACGTGACGCATCCCGGAACAGCCGCCGAAGAGCACCCCAACTGCCCCGTGCGGCGCCGCCCGACCCCGCCCGGACGACCGCCGCTCGTCTGGTGTCCACCTGGGCGCAGCCCCGCATACACCGCGGGTGTCGACCCTGGAGCGGCATGACGGTCCTTCCCTCGGAGCCCTCGCACCACATCGAACCCGGCTTGGTCTCCCGCGCGCTGGAAGTGGCCGGGCGGCTCGCGAACGACGCCGCCGACGTCATCACCGCCACCGCGGGACGCGGGGCCCGCCCGGCGGCCACCGAATCGCCCTTCGACTGGGTGACCGACACCGGGCGCACCCTGGAACGGCACACCCGGCGGGTGCTCGGCGACGAGTTCCCGGGAGTGCCGGTGTTCGGCGAGGAGTTCGACTCCGCGCCCGGCTGGTCCACCTCCGTCGCCGACCAGCTCACCGCCCGCTCCGGTTCGTCCCGGTTCCGCTGGTCGGTGGACCCGGTGGACGGCACCGCGAACTACGTGGCCGGGCTGCCGTGGTGCGCCTACAGCCTCGCGATGCTCGACGAACGCGGGCCGCTGGTCGGCGTCGTCGCCGACCCGTACCGGTCCCAGATCTACGCGGCGGCCCGGGACCGCGGGATGCGCGCCAACGGGGTGCCGGTGCGGCTCGCCGACCAGGCCGAGACCCGCGCCGGAATCGTCTGCACCGAGCTGACCCGCAGCGGCCCGTGGCCCGGCATGGACCGGTTCATCAGCAACGCGGCCCGGGCGCAGGTGGGCGTGCGGCTGCTGGGATCACCGGCGCTGGCGATCGCGCAGGTCGCGCTGGGGCACGCCATCGCGGCCGTGCTGGACTCGTACGAGGAGTGGGACGTCGCGGGTGCGCTGGCCCTGGCCGTCGAATCGGGGGCCGCGGTGCTGGACCGCGGTGGGCGCCCGGCGACGCTGCCCGTCGGCGGGCTGCTCGTGGCCGGACCCGCCGTCGCCGGGGACGTCCTCGACTGGTGGCGCCGAGCGACGCCGTGACCGGCCGGGCGCGGTCACCCGCGGCGCGGGTCGCGCTGTCAGGGAGCGGCGAGCGCGGGCAGCGGGGCGTCCTCGCGGGCGAACACCTCGGACATCGGGTGCAGCAGCGGGAACCGGTCGCGCAGGACCGCCACCTCGTGGTGCACCCGCGGCAGATCCGGCGCCGCGACCAGGTCGACCACCACGTGCAGCACGTCCTCGGTGATCGATGCGAAGCGCGCGGCGGCCTCGGCGACCTGGTCCCGCACCCGCCGCAGCACCTCCTGGTCCCGCCGGTCCGCCGACCTCGGATCCAGGTCCGAGCCGCGGCCCACCTCGACGAGCGCCTGCACGCTCGGCAGCTCCGCGTCCATCCGGCGGACCACCACCAGCAGCGCCTCCCGCGCCCGCGCCGAGGACACCGACTCCACCGCGCGCCGGGCGCGCGCCACCGCCTGCTCGCAGCGGTGCAGGTCGCGCACCCAGCCGTCCACGTGGCCCGGTTCGCCGAACCCCCGCGGCGGCGCCGTCCGCTCCTGCGGAGCCGCCGGTGCGGGCTCCGGCACCTCGGGGCGAGCACGTCGCGTCCACGGCCCGGCCCACGCCAGCAGGGTGACCGCGGCGCCCAGGGATCCCGCGACCGTTCCCGCCAGCACTGCCCACCAGAAACCGTTCATCTCCAGCCGCGCCTTCCGCTCGGTTCCCGTCGGACCAGCGCTCGCCCCCAAGGCGATCCGGCGGACCCACCGGGTTCGTCCCGGCATCACACCCACCTTGCCCGCCGGGTCGGCGCGGGGCCTCGGGGAAAGTACTCAACCGCGGAAACGGAACGATCACGGCTCGACCGGGTCGGCGCGCACCAGGTACTGCATGTCGGCGACGACGAACGGCATCGACTCGGTGTGCGCGCCCCACCGCCCACCGGTGCCCTCCGGCGGTGCTTCGCCGAGGGGCGGCAGCTCCAGCCGGGCGACCGACGCCGCCTCGTCCAACGCCGCGGCGACCTCACCCCGCACCGCGTCCGGACGCACCGCGCACCCGGCCTCGGCGAGCCTGCGCTCCACCGGGTGCACCGCGAACAGCTCCCCCGACAGCGGCCACACCCGATGCAACGCCTCCTGCATCCGCAGCCGCGACTCGGGAGCGCGGTCCCCGAGCCGGATCATCCACTGCTCGGCGTGCTCGCGGTGCCGCAGCAGCACCCGCCAGGTGCGCGCCGCGATCGCCGAGAGCACCGGATCGCGGGTCGCGGCGAGCCGGGCGAACACCGCGTGCCGCCAGGCCGCGAACAGCAGCAACCGGGCCGTGCTGGTCGCGAAGTCACCACCGGGCCCCGGCCCGCAATCGATCTCGGCGAGCCGCACGTTGCGGAAGTCCCCGCTGTCGCGGTGGTAGGCCAGCAGGTCCGCGTCCCGGCCCGCGCCCTCCAGCTCCGCGGCCCGCTCCAGCAGCGCCCGCGCCTGGCCGAGCAGGTCCGCCGTGATCGCGGCCAGCGCGGCGCCCTCCTCCAGGTCCGGCCCGCGCACCCCCCAGCCGGACAGGCGGTGCGCCAGCAGCAGCGCGTCGTCGCCCAGCATCAAGCAGTACCCGGCGAGATCGGCCGGATCCGCCCCGGCCGGGACGGTCCGGGTCACCGCCGCGGTGACGGGAGCCGCGAGGACCCAGTCCGGCCGGTACGACTCCGGCGCCGACCGGCCCGGCCCTCCCGGCTCGACCGCCGCAGCGGGCCACCACTCGGGACCACCTGCGGAAGGACGCGGCGGTCGCCCGCCGGTTCCGAAGTTCACCGTGCCCATACGCGCTCACCCACCTCGCGGGGGCCGCACCGGAGTGCGGGCTGGACCGCTGGTCGCGAGACCACTCGTGGGACCACCCGCCGCGGCGGGATCACCCGGGCCCACTGTGGCCGCGGTGCCGGGCGGAGCGGAAGGGGCGGAATTCCCGGTTCAGGCCGCGGCCGGGCGCTCCCGGCGCAGCAACCAGTGCGCGGCGCCGAGGACCAGCCACGTCCCGGCGAGGGACGCCGCGACCGGCAGCAGCGACAGCACCATGCCGCGCCCGGCCACCCGGACCAGGTCGGGGTTGCGGGTGTCGTACTCGACGCGGACGAACTGGCCCTGCTGCAGGCCGCCGGGGTACAGCACGCCGTCCTGCGGGATGTGCACCCGGCCTTCGGGCGTGGTGAAGCGGATGACGGTGCGGGTCAGCGACGTGCTGACCACTTCGGCCACCCCGTCGCCGCGGGACTCGGTGATGGTCCGGTCGTCGATCGCGCAAGCGCCGATCACGGACAGGCCCAGCACGGTCAGCAGCACGCCGAGTACCAGGACGCCGCGGGCGGCGGTGCGGCGGATGCGCCGCGCTGGCCACCGGGTGCCCGGACCGCTCTCCGCGGTCTGCTCGGACTCGCCCGGGAACTCCTGTTCGCTCGCCACGATCGCCGATTGTAGGAGCCGCGCGGTGACCACCACGGGCCGCCGCACCTAGGCTCGTCGCGTGGCGCCCTCCCCGACTCCGCTGACCGTCCGCACCTCGGTGCTCCCCGACGACGACCCCCGGCGCACCGCGCCGCTGCTGGAGCTGCTGCCGGACGAGGCCCCGCTGAGCTGGGTGCGCGACGGGGCGGGTCTGGTCGGCTGGGGCTGCGCGGCGCGGTTGACGACGTCCGGGCCGGAGCGGTTCGCCGCCGCCGACGAGTGGTGGCACGCGCTGTGCGCGGCCGCGGACGTGCGGGACGAGGTGCGGCTGCCGGGCAGCGGCCCGGTCGCGTTCACCAGCTTCGCGTTCGCGGACCGGCCGGGGGACTCGGTCGTGGTGGTGCCGGAGGTCGTGGTGGGCTGCCGGGACGGCGTCCGCTGGATCACCACCGTCGGCGATCCGGCCCGGCGACCGGTCCGGCCGGTTCGCGAGCCCGGCGCGGTGCGGTACGAGCCGGGCGCGGTGTCGGCGGCGGACTACCGGCGGTCGGTGGCGGAGGCGGTGCGGATCCTGGAACCGGCCGGGGCCGGCGATCCGGACGGGGTGCGCAAGGTGGTGCTGGCGCACGACCTGCTCGCCACCGCGGCGGAGCCGCTGGACGCCCGCTACCTGCTGCGCAACCTCGCCGCGCGCTACCCGGGGTGCTGGACCTTCGCGGTGGACGGGCTGGTCGGGGCGACGCCGGAGCTGCTGCTGGAGCGCACCGGGCGGCACGTCCGGTCCCGGGTGCTGGCCGGGACGAGCTGGCCGCGGCCCGGGGTCGGCGCCGACGAGCTGGCGTCCGGCCTGCTGGCCTCGGTGAAGGACCTCTCCGAGCACGCGTTCGCCGCCGAGTCGCTGGCCGCGGAACTGCGCCCGTTCTGCGCGGCCCTGTCGGTCCCGGAGCACCCCGAGGTGCTCCGGCTGCGCAACGTGTTGCACCTGGCCTCGCACATCACGGGTGAATTGCACGAGCACGCCGCGGACAACGGGGTCGCGGCGCTGCTGCGGCTGGCCGCCGCGGTGCACCCGAGCGCGGCCGTCGGGGGCACGCCGACTCCCGCCGCGGTGCGGCTGATCGAGCGCCTGGAGGCCATGGACCGCGGCCGCTACAGCGGCCCGGTCGGCTGGGTCGACGGCGCCGGCAACGGGGAGCTCGGCATCGCGCTGCGCTGCGCGCAGCTGGAGACCGCGGACGGCGCGACCGGGGGCCGCCGGGCCCGGCTGTTCGCCGGGTGCGGCATCGTCGCCGGGTCCGATCCGGACGCGGAGGTGCTGGAGGCGGCGGCGAAGCTCCGGCCGATCCGCGACGCGCTCGCCGACGACTGACGGCCGACCCGTCCCGGCCGGCCTGCGCCGTCACACGATCAGTGGTGGTCGTGCACGAGCGCGTGGGTCGCGTCGATCTCGGCGACCGACTTCGGTGGCACCACCGCTGCCCTGGTCGCCGAGGCCGGGATCCCGTTCTCCGGGGTGGCCGCGGGCTTGCCGGGGGTGAACAGCCAGTTCTGGAAGAACTCGTCGAGCTGCCGGCCGGAGCGCTGCTCGGCCAGCTCGATGAACTCCTCCACGGTGCCGGTGGAGTACCGCTTGTCCTGCACCCAGGTGCGCACCACGTCGAGCAGCGCGTCCGGGCCGATGACGTTGCTCAGCGCGTGCACGGTGAGCGCCCCGCGGTCGTAGACGGCGTCGCTGAAGATGTTCTCCGGCCCGGGTTCACCGGGGGCGATCTGCCAGAACGGGTCGTCGGCGGGCAGCGAGGAGTAGTAGTGGTCGAACAGCTCCTGCGCGGTGCCGGTGCCCTGCTGCTCCGACCACAGCCACTCGGCGTAGCTGGCGAAGCCCTCGTTCAGCCAGATGTCGCGCCAGGTGTCGACGGACACGGAGTCGCCGAACCACTGGTGGGCGTTCTCGTGCACGACGACGGACGTGTTCGCGCCCTTCGCGAAGAACTTGGGGCTGTAGGTCGGCCGGGTCTGGTTCTCCAGCGCGAAGCTGAGGCCTTCTGCCGGGACCACGCCGCCCTGGGCCTCGAACGGGTACTCGCCGAGCAGCCCGGAGAGGAATTCCAGCACTTCCGGGGTGCGTTCGACGCTGGCCTTGGCCGCGCCTTCGACGTCGCCGAGCCCGTCGGCGTAGGCGGTGACGAAGGGCTGGCCGAAAGCGCCGGGCTTGGTGTTGATCTCGTACTGCCCGATGCCGAGGAAAGCCAGGTACGTCGCGGTCGGCTTGGTGGTCCGCCACTTCCAGGTGGTCCGGCCGGCCAGCGTGGAGGTGTCGGTGTTCACGCCGTTCGACAGCACCTCGGTGCCTTCCGGCACGTCCACGGCGATGTCGAAGGTGGCCTTGTCCCGCGGGTGGTCGTTGCCGGGGAACCACCACGCGGAGATCTCCGGTTCGCCGACTGCGAGGGCGCCGTCGGCGGTGCGGATCCACGGGTTGAGGCCGTCGACCTCGACGGCGGACGGCACGCCCTCGTACTCGACGACGAACGTGGACTGGCGCCCGGCGGGCAGCTCCTCGGGCGGGGTGACGGTGAGCTCGGTGCCCCGCTGCTCGAAGGTCGACGGGGCGCCGTTGACCCGGATCGACTTCACCGGCAGTGCGAAGTCCAGGTTGAACGCGGTGAGGTCCTGGGTCGGGTTCGCCACGATCGTCGTGGTCCCGGCGAGGTGGTCGTCCTTCGGTTCGTAGCGCAGCCGCACGTCGTAGTGCGCCACGTCGTAGCCGCCGTTGCCGTACTCGGGGAAGTACGGGTCGCCCGCGCCGGGCGCGCCGGGACTGCCGGCTCCGGCGAAGGCGGGGGTCGCCACGAAGGCCGCCGCGCAGCACGCGGCCACCGCCGCCCGCAGACCGGTTCGCTTGAACACAGAGCACCTCCGGCAAGATCAGCTGTTTTCCAGCAGCGTACGAACGTGATCAGGGCGGCGCGAGCACCCGAACGCGGGGCTTTTCACCAGTTCTGGGTGAACGGCGCGCAGCCGGCGCCGGCTTTCGTCCCAGCCGCCCGCCCGACGGGTGGTGGCCGGACCCCGCCCGCGCGGCTCCCGCCCAGCTCATCGGGGGTGCGAGTGTTCGGCGAGCAGCCGAGCCCGGGCCCGAGACCCGGCAGGTTCCGCGCGGTCGACCGGTGGCCGGAAGCACTCCCGCGCCCTCTCACCAGGTGGGAGGAACCGGTCCAGAAGTGCCCGTGCGAGGCCGGGGGCGGTGTCGCGCCCACAGCGGGCACGGGACCGCAGCGGGTACCGGGCCGGGAGGCACCGGATCGCGGGTGTACCGATCGCGACCGGGCACCGGTTCCGGAGCGGATACCGGACCGCGAACGGCCCCGAACGGGTCAGCCGAGCAGCGCCGAGTGCACCGCGGCCTGCAACCGCGCGTGCAGGCTCCTGGTCTGCGAGCGGTCGGCCTGGATCTCCACCACCCGCAGCCCCGGTGGCCCGTGCAGCGCCGCCGGGAACTCCGAGCGCTGCCGCACCCGCACGTGCTCCACGCCGTGCGCCGCGCACAGCTGCGCGAGGTCGGTGCCGTGCGGGGTGCCGAAGACCCGCTCGAACGAGTCGCGGTGCTCCGGGCCACCCTGCTCCAGCAGCGAGAAGATGCCGCCGCCGTCGTCGTTGAGCACCACGATGGTGAGGTCCGGGCGCTGCTCCTGCGGCCCCAGCAGCAGGCCGTTGCCGTCGTGCAGGAACGTGAGGTCGCCCAGCAGCGCGTAGGTCGGTCCGTCGTGCGCCAGCGCCGCGCCGATCGCGGTGGACACCGTGCCGTCGATCCCCGCCACCCCGCGGTTGCGGTGCACCGCCACGTCCGGCCGGTGTCGTGCGGCCAGCGCCACGTCCCGGCTCGGGTTCGACGAACCGAGCACCAGCAACGACCGCTCCGGCAGTTCGTCGACCAGGTCGCGGGCGAGCACCGGCCCGTTCGGCCAGCGCTCCAGGTCCAGCGCCGCGTGCAGCGCGGCGGCGACCTTGTGGTCGGCCTGCTGCCAGGCGGTGAGCCAGTGCGGGTCGGCCTCGCGGACGGGCCCGGCGCCGAAGGTGTGCGCGATCTCGCGCACCGCGTGCCCCGGCGACGGCCAGTCCACGTCCCCGCCGTGCGCCAGCAGCACCTCCACCCCGGCGTCGGTCAGCAGCGACTGCACCTGGCGGAACACGGTCGGCCTGCCGACGCAGAGCACCTGCTCGGGGCGGTGCTCGCGCACGAACTCGGGCTGGTTCAGCAACCACATCCCGGTGCTGATGGCCGCACCACCGGCGAGCCCGACCCCGCCGGTCTCGGAGACGACGGGCCAGCCGTACCGCTCGCCCCACTCCCCCGCGGCGTCGGCGCTGCCGTCCGCGGCGAGCACCAGTCCCCGCCGGGCGGCCGGCGCGTGCAGGCTGCTCGGGTGGGCGCCGTCGCCGCAGATCTCGATCCACGGCGCCCCGTCGTCACGCCCGGACAGCGGCTCGCACCACGTGGTGTCCCCGGTGGGCACCAGCGGTTCGCGGAACGGCAGGTTCAGGTGCACCGGTCCGGAGCGGGCCGACCCGAGCGAGGCGTGCCAGGCGCGGCAGACCTGGCTGCGCCAGTACGCCTGCTGCCCGGGCCGGTTCTCGGCCACGCCGAGCTCGTCGAACATCCGCACCTGCGGTCCGAACATCCGGTGCTGGTCGATGGTCTGGTTGGCCCCGGCCGCGCGCAGCTCCGGCGGGCGGTCCGCGGTGAGCACGATCAGCGGGATGCCCGCCTGCGCCGCCTCGCTGACCGCCGGGTGCAGGTTCGCCGCAGCGGTGCCCGAGGTCCCGGCCACCACCACCGGCCGACCGCTGCGCGCCGCGATCCCCAGGGCCAGGAATCCGGCGCTGCGCTCGTCGATGCGGACGTGCAACCGGATCCGGCGCTCCTGCGCGGCGCGGTGCAGCGCGAACGAGAGCGGCGCGTTGCGCGACCCCGGGGAGAGCACCACGTGCCGGACCTGGTTGCGGATCAGCTCGTCGACGATGACCTCGGCCTGTGCCGTGGACGGATTCAACCCATCACCCCGGACTCCCTCGCACGCTGCCTGCCGACCGCTTCCAGTGTCGCCGCAACCGCCGAGCCCCTTCGACCCGGTGGCCCCCCGGACGAGCGAAGTGCAGCCGCTCACACCGGTCGGCGCCCTCCTGGTGTTCATCACGCCGAGGCGGCACCTATTGTCCCAGGCGTGCTGAACTCGCCTGTCTCCGAGCTGTTCGACCCGGCCGCGTGGGAACCCGTCAGCGGGTTCGACTTCACCGACATCACGTACCACCGGTGCGTGGAGGACGGTCCCGGGCGCGGCACCGTGCGCGTCGCCTTCGACCGCCCCGAGGTGCGCAACGCCTTCCGCCCGCACACCGTCGACGAGCTGTACCGCGCGCTCGACCACGCCCGGATGAGCAGCGATGTCGGCTGCGTCCTGCTGACCGGGAACGGGCCCTCGCCGAAGGACGGCGGCTGGGCGTTCTGCTCCGGCGGGGACCAGCGGATCCGCGGCCGTTCCGGCTACCAGTACGCCGCCGGTGAGACCGCCGAGACCGTGGACCCCGCGCGGGCCGGTCGGCTGCACATCCTCGAGGTGCAGCGGCTGATCCGGTTCATGCCGAAGCTGGTGGTCGCGGTCGTGCCGGGCTGGGCCGCCGGGGGCGGGCACAGCCTGCACGTGGTGTGCGACCTCACCCTCGCCAGCGCCGAGCACGCCCGCTTCAAGCAGACCGACGCCGACGTCGGCAGCTTCGACGGCGGCTTCGGCAGCGCCTACCTCGCCCGGCAGGTCGGGCAGAAGTTCGCCCGCGAGATCTTCGCCCTCGGCCGCGCCTACGACGCCGAGCAGGCGCACCGGATGGGGATGGTCAACGAGGTCGTGCCGCACGCGGAACTGGAGGCGACCGCCCTGCAGTGGGCACGGGAGATCAACGGCAAGTCGCCCACCGCGCAGCGCATGCTGAAGTACGCGTTCAACGCGATCGACGACGGCCTGGTCGGACAGCAGTTGTTCGCCGGTGAGACCACCCGGCTGGCCTACATGACCGACGAGGCCGTCGAGGGCAGGGACTCGTTCCTGGAGCGCCGGGACCCGGACTGGACGCCGTTCCCCTGGTACTACTGACCGGCCCCGGGCCGCCGTGGTCCGCCCGCCGATCGGGAAACCGCAGGAGTTCATCGTCCGCACCGCCTTCGCTCGCAGGTCGCTACTCCCCCAACATCGACCCCGGCAGTCGAACAGTTGAGCGATCTCATCCGAACTGGTGAGCGATCGCACTCCGCCGCCCACCGCCGCCCCGGCCCGGGCGGCGGTGGGCGCAAGATGGCGGGCATGCCGACCGCCCGCGAACTCCGGCCGCTGCCCGTTCCGCCCGGCGAGCGGGCGCCGACGGTGCTGCCCGCGCTGCGCCGCGCCCTCGACGGCGACGGCCCCGCGCTGCTCCCGGTGGACGCGGCGGGCCCGGACGACGACGTGCTCCGGGCGCTCGGGGCGGGCACCCCGCTGGAACCCGGCGAGGACGACCCCGCCGACCCGACCGCGCTGGTCATCGCCACCTCCGGTTCCACCGGCACCCCGAAGGGCGTGCTGCTGCCCGCGGCCGCGCTGCGCGCCTCCGCGACGGCCACGCACCGGCACCTGGGCGGGCCGGGGCGGTGGCTGCTGGCGATGCCCGCGCACCACGTCGCCGGGATCCAGGTGCTGGTCCGCTCGCTGGTCGCCGGTACCGACCCGGTGGCGGTGGACACCGCGGGCGGGTTCCGCCCGGACCGGTTCGCGGCGGCGGCCGAGCGCTGCCTCGCGGACCCCGGCAGGCACTACACCGCGCTGGTGCCCACCCAGCTGCGCCGGCTGCTGGACGACGGCGGTGCCGGGCTGGCGGCGCTGCGCGCGTTCGACGCGGTGCTGCTCGGCGGCGCCGCGACCCCGCCCGCGCTGCGCGAGCGGGCCGCCGCGGCCGGGGTGCGCGTGGTCACCACCTACGGGATGAGCGAGACCGCGGGCGGCTGCGTGTACGACGGGACGCCGCTGGACGGCGTGCGGGTGCACGTCGAGGCCGCCGCGGACGGCTCCGGTCCGGTCGCGCTGTCCGGGCCCACGCTGGCCCGCGGCTACCGGCGTGGCTCGGGCGCGAGCCCGTTCCGGGACGGCTGGTTCCGCACCGGCGACCTCGGCCGGGTGGCGGAGGGGCGGCTGGAGGTGCGCGGCCGCGCCGACGACGTGATCATCACCGGCGGGGTGAACGTGGCCCCGGTGCTGGTCGAGCGGATCCTCGCCGAGCACCCCGGGGTCCGGGAGGTCTGCGTGCTCGGCGTCGACGACCCCGAGTGGGGCCAGGCCGTGGTCGCCGCCGTCGTCCCCGCCGACCCGGCCGCACCACCACCGGTCGCCGAGCTGCGCGCGGCGGTGCGGGACCGGGCCGGCGCGGCCGGCGCCCCCAAGCGGGTCGAATTCCTCGCCGAGCTGCCGCTGCGCGGCCCCGGCAAACCGGACCGGCGGGCGTTGCGCGCGACTCTCGGCCGGTGACGACGAGTGATGCGCGAAGATGATTCACATGGCGACGGTGAAGCAGTGGATTGAGGGCGCGCGCCTGCGCACGTGGCCCAACGCGATCGCACCGGTCCTGGTCGGCACCGGGGCGGCGACCGGGGTCGACTTGTGGAGCGTGCCGATCGCGGCACTGGCGCTCGCGGTGTCGCTGCTGCTGATCACCGGGGTGAACTTCGCGAACGACTACTCCGACGGCATCCGCGGCACCGACGACGACCGGGTCGGCCCGTTCCGGCTGGTCGGGTCGGGTGCGGCGAACCCGGCGGCGGTGCGCAACGCGGCGTTCGGCTGCTTCGGGCTGGCCGCGCTCGCCGGGATCGGCGTCGTGGTGCTCAGCGGCCAGTGGTGGATGCTGGCCGTCGGCGCGCTGTGCATCGCCGGCGCCTGGTTCTACACCGGCGGCAAGCGGCCGTACGGGTACGCGGGGCTGGGCGAGATCGCCGTGTTCGTGTTCTTCGGCCTGGTCGCGGTGCTCGGCACCATGTACGCGCAGGCGGGCACGATCAGCGGCTTCGGCATCGGCGGGGCGGTCGGCATCGGCGCGTTCTCCAGCGCGGTGCTGGTGGCGAACAACCTGCGCGACATCCCGACCGACCGGGTCACCGGCAAGCGGACGCTGGCGGTGCTGCTGGGCGACCGGGACACCCGGACGCTGTACGTGTCGCTGGTGCTGATCCCGTTCCTGATCACCGTGCTGATCGGGCTGCGCAACACCTGGGCGCTGCTCGGGTTCCTGGCGCTGCCGCTGCTGATCGGTTCGGTGCTCGCGGTGACGCGCGGCGGCACCGGCCGCAAGCTGATCCCCGCGCTGCGGGACACCGGACTCGCGATGCTCGTCTGGGGCGCCACCACCGCGCTGGCGCTGGCCTTCGGCTGAGGTCCTGTCGGACTCCCGTTGCTCAGCACTGGGGTGGCGGAACCTCAGCGGGCGTGCCGGTGTCTCGGGTGGTCGTCGGCTCAGCGCTTCGCGCTGACAGGAGAACGACAAGACCCGCCGGGCAAGTTGAAGGACGAGAACCGGTCAGCGGACTCCGGCGAGGACGTACTGGGCCACGCCCTGCGCGGTCTCGCACTCGTCGCCGTCGGCTTCGGCGGCGCGGGCGGTGACCTGCAGCGTCGCCCCGGACGCTGCGGCGAACACGGTGCAGTCGTTGGCGCGCAGCGTCTCGGTCCCGGGCCGCTCGCCGAGCCGCACCTCGTCCTGGCCGAGCTCGGCGTAGCCCTCGGGCTGGGTGCCGACGAGGATCGACCGCACCCCGTTCTCGGCGGCGAACTGGCAGCCGCGCACCGGCGGTTCCAAGCCGATCTCGCGCGGCACCCCGTGGCGGACCGGGTAGGCGAGCTGCCCGAGCTCGTCCACGGTGACCAGCCCGCACAGCTGCTCGGCGGAAGCGTCGGCGAGCCCGATCCGGCGCTGCGGCGGCACCTCGCGGGTGATCGACGGGGTGACGGATTCCGGTTCGGACTCGTCGCTGCCGCTGGTCTCCGGGGCGCTGCTCGGCATCGGCAGCGAACCGCCGGTGGTGCACGCGGCGAGCACCACCACGAGCGCCGCGGGCACCAGCGCGACGGCTGTGCTCATCGACCTGCGCATGCCCCTCCTCGGAACCTCGTGGCTTGATCGCAGACTACGTGCCCGCGCCGAGCGGACCGCGCACGGCCGCTCAGGCGGGCCAGGCCCCGGTCCGGTGGAACTCGTCGAGCGCGTCGAGCGGGCCCGCGAGGTCGAAGCCGTGGCCCGCGACCCACTCGTCGTCGTAGTAGGTGTGGGCGTAGCGCTCCCCGCCGTCGCAGAGCAGCGTGACGATGCTCCCGGTCCGCCCGGCCCGCACCATCTCGGCGACGAGCCCGAACACGCCCCACAGGTTGGTGCCGGTGGACCCGCCGACGCGGCGCCCGAGCACGCCTTCGGCCCACCGGATGGTGGCGATGGACGCCGCGTCCGGGACCTTGATCATGCGGTCGATGGCCTCGCCGACGAAGGACGGTTCGACCCGCGGCCGCCCGATGCCTTCGATGAGCGAGCCGCGGTCCCCGGTGCGGTCCCGATCCCCGTGGCACCAGGCGTCGTAGAACACCGAGTGCTCCGGGTCGACGACGGCGAGCCGGGTGTCGTGCCTGCGGTAGCGGATGTAGCGGCCGAGGGTGGCGCTGGTGCCGCCGGTGCCCGCCCCGGTGACGATCCACTCCGGGATGGGGTGCCGTTCCAGCGCCAGCTGCTCGTAGATCGACTCGGCGATGTTGTTGTTGCCCCGCCAGTCGGTGGCGCGTTCGGCGTGGGTGAACTGGTCCATGAAGTGCCCGCCGAGCTCGGCGGCGAGCCTGCGGGACTCGTCGTAGATCGCGCCCGGCTGGTCCACGTAGTGGCAGGTGCCGCCGTGGCGTTCGATCAGCGCGACCTTCTCCGGGCTGGTGGAGCGGGGCATCACGGCGATGAACGGGAGCCCCAGCAGCTGCGCGAAGTGCGCTTCGGAAACGGCGGTGGAACCGGACGACGCCTCGATCACCGGCGTGTTCTCCGTCACCCACCCGTTGCAGATGGCGTGCAGGAACAGGGATCGGGCCAGCCGGTGCTTGAGCGAACCGGTCGGATGGGTTGACTCGTCCTTGAGGTAGAGGTCGATCCCCCATTCCGCCGGGAGCGGGAAGCGCAGCAGGTGGGTGTCCGCGCTGCGGTTCGCGTCGGCCTCGATGATCCGGACGGCTTCGCTGGTCCAGGCCCTGGTGCGCGCGCAGGAGCGGTCCCGCACCGCCCCGGCGGCCCGGGCGTCAGTGCTCGTCATCGGCGTGCTCGCGATCCCCGCGGAGCTGGGCGCGCAGCTGCTCGCGGCGCCGGGCGCGGTGCACCATGCCGGTGGCGACGCGGCGGCGCAACCCGCCGAAGACCAGCATGGACAGCGGCATCACCACCACGACGGACACGGCGGCGGCCACCAGCAGCGGGACGCCGCAGAGCGCGATCACGGCGGTGACCACGAGCAGCATGGCCAGCCTGACCACGGTGTACAGCGCGATGTCCCGCGCCAGGTTGGTCGGCGGGGACGACTCCGCGACCACTTCCGTCTGCTGTTCCTGCACGTCAACCAGGGTAGAACACGGGGGTCGCGGCGATTCCGCCCCGTCTCGCCCGAAGCGCCGCTTTCGTCCCTTACCTTCCCTTTACCTGGAGTCGAATGTTCGAGTACCTGACCATCCGAGTGCCAGGATGCGACCGGAATGCCCGAAAACCGTCCGCATTGTGGAGGTCCCCTGTGACCGCGACGACTCCCCAGTCTCGCCAGAACGGTCAGGAACAGCTGCTCACCCCCGGTGAGGTCGCCTCGTTGTTCCGGGTCGACCCGAAGACGGTGACCAGATGGGCGACGGCAGGCCGGATCGGTTCGATCCGCACTCCCGGCGGGCACCGCCGGTTCCGCGAATCGGAAGTGCGGACGCTGTTGGCGGAACTCACCAACGACGTCCGCTCCGCCTGAGTCGTCCCGACGATCGGCTCGCGCTCGGCCCGCCTCCGCGTGCGCTCGCACGCCCGAGGTGGGCCGGGCACGGCCCGTCGCCGGACCGCCCCGGCACCTCCGCCCGGCACCCGATCGCCGGAGCTTCCCGACACTTCGCGATGTTCCCCGATCGGCGCACCCCACCTCCCGCCGCTCTCCGGCTAACCTCGTGGGGAGGAGTGGAGGTGCCCTGATGATCTACGTCCTGGCAGCGATCGGTGCGCTCACCGTGAGCGTGCTGATGTGGCGCGCGTTCGGCCCGGTGCGGGATGCCGCGAGCGACGGCCCGGCCTCGGCACCGCGCAAGGCGCCGCTGGCCCCGGACGACGATCCGGAGTTCCTGCGCCGCCTCGCCGAGCAGCAGCGCGACCGGAAGAACGACGAGCAGGGCTGAGACCCGCCCCCCGAACGCCCGAACGGCCCGCCCACCGGAGAACCGGCACGGCGGGCCGTTCGCCATGCAACGACGCAAAGCCCGGACCAGGCCCAGAACCCGACGAGTGGTGCCCGTTCCCTGTCAGCGGCGAAGCCGCTGAGCAGCGACCACCCAAGCAAAAGGACCACCCGCGGGTTCTCAGCGCCCTCCTCGCGAGGACAGCGTTTTCTCCTGTGGCGGAGCCACCGGTGAAAACGATCCCGCAGCGAGGAGGGCGCTGAGGTTCCGCCACCCGACCCCTGCGCCGAACGAGTGGGAAGAGGGCTGGTCAGGCCTGGCGCTGCCTGCCGAAGGCCTGCGGGAAGTCGTCGGCGACGATCGCCGCCAGCTCCAGCAGCGCCAGCCGGGTCGGGGCGGCGAGCTGGTCGAGCTCGACCTCGGCGCCCTCTTCGAGGTGCGGGTCGAACGGGATCCGGGACACCGCGCGGCAGCGCGAACCGAAGTGCGCGCTGAGCTTGTCCACGTCGACCTTGCCGGAACCCGGCCGCACCGAGTTGATCACGGCGACGGAGCGGGACACCAGCTGCCCGTACCCGTGCGCGTCCAGCCAGTCCAACGTGGCCGAAGCGCTGCGCGCCCCGTCGATGGAGCTGGACGAGACGATCACCAGCGAGTCGGCGACGTCCAGCACGCCCTTCATCGCCGAGTGCATCAGCCCGGTCCCGCAGTCGGTGAGCACGATGTTGTAGAAGTGCTCCAGCAGCGTCACGGTGCGCTGGTAGTCGTCCTCGCTGAACGCCTCGGAGACCGCCGGATCCTGCTCGCTGGCGAGGATCTCCAACCGGCTCGGGCCCTGCGAGGTGTAGGAGCGCACATCGCTGTACTTGCGGATGCGCTGCGCGTCGCGCAGCAGGTGCCGCACGGTGGCGGTGGTCTCCAGCGGGATCTTCTGGCTGAGCGTGCCGCGATCCGGGTTGGCGTCGACCGCGATCACCCGGTCCCCGCGCAGCGAGGAGAACGTGGAGCCGAGGGTCGCGGTGGTCGTGGTCTTGCCGACGCCGCCCTTCAGGCTCAGCATCGCGATCTTGTAGCAGCCCTGCAGCGGCTGGTTGATCCGGCCGATCAGCTCGCGGCGGCGCAGGTCCGCGGCGCTCTCCCCGAGGTTGATGGAGCGGCCGCTGGCCACGTAGAGCGCCTTGCGCCACCCGGACTGCGGGGCGCGCTTGGTCTGCCGCAGCAGCTGCGAGGAGGCGAGGTCCTTGCCGAACGGCACGCCGGGTTGCTGCTGCTTCGCGCCGGGCTGCTGCTGGGGCTGCTGCGGCTGCCCGCCCTGCGGGGGCTGCTGCGGGTAGCCCTGCTGCTGCGGGAACGGCCCGGCGACGGGCGCGTACGGGTTCGGCTGCTGGCCCACCGGGTACGGACCGGACTGGCCGCCGGAGACCTGGTAGGGCCCGGACCCGCCCGGCACCTGGTACGGACCGGACGGCCCGCCCTGCACCGAGTACGGGCCCGAGTGGCCGCCGGGAACCTGCTGCGGCCCGGACGGCACCTGGTACGGGCCGGACTGGCTCGCCTGCTGCTGCGGCCCGGAGGGCGTGGCCTCGGTGTACTGCGCCCCGCCGAACGACTGCCCACTGGGGACGTTCGGCTGGTAGGGCCGTTCCCCGCCGCCCTGCACCGGGGTGTTCGGCCTGGTGCCCGGTTCCGCGTACGGCTGCGCGCCGTCACCGTAGTCCGGGGTCGCGTGATCCGTCGTGCCGCTGGCCTGCTGCGCCGAGTCCGCACCGGGCGAGGCCGAGCCCGCATCGCGTTGCGTTTCGGGCTCTTCGTACCGTCCGGTCACCGTTCCCGTACCTCCCACACATCGGTTCGACCTTTACCGGGATGAGCGAGGGCCACCCGGTTCCGCTGCGGAACGGGTGGCCCGGGGTCGCACTCCGGATCGGATCATGAACTCACAGCCCAGCGTACGAGTGCAGTCCGGAGACGACGATGTTGATGAAGAAGAGATTGAAGATCATGACCGCCAGACCGGCGATGTTGATCCACGCCGCCTTGACCCCACGCCACCCCGCAGTCGCACGCGCATGCAGGTACGCAGCGTAGACGACCCACGCGATGAACGAACAGGTCTCCTTCGGGTCCCAGCCCCAGAACCTGCCCCACGCGGCCTCGGCCCAGATCGCGCCGGCGACGATCGCGAACGTCCACACCGGGAAGATGATCACCGTGGCGCGGTAGGCCATCCGGTCCAGCGCCTGGCTGGCGGGCAGCCGCGCCCCGAACCGGGCCAGCTTCAACGGGTTGTTCTCGTGCCGCGACCGCAGCATGAACAGCACGCTGGCGACCCCGGCGAACAGCAGCGCACCGCTGGAGACGATCGCGGCGCTCACGTGGATCACGATCCAGTAGGACTGCAGCGCGGGCTGCAGCGGCGCGGCCTTCGCGTAGAGCACGGTGCCGGACAGGAACAGCAGCACCACCACGGGCAGCAGCAGGAACCCGCCGAGTCCGCGCAGCTGCGCCGGCGAGGCCTCGCGGCGTTCGGCGCGCAGCTGCCGGAACAGCACGATCGTCCACGCGACCACCGCGGCCAGGCAGATCGCCGAGCCGAACTCGTACATGTTGCCCCACGGCGCGCGGCCGGTGGCGACGCCGCGGAACACCAGCGAGGCCGCGTGCACCAGGATGCCGAGCACCGTCATCGACACGGCCATGCCGCCGAACCGCTCCGGGAGCGGGCGCTTGGCGGGGGTGTCGATGCGGCCGATGCGCTCACCGGTCGCGGTGTCGGCGCCGTCGCCGCCCGCGGTGACCAGCTGCGCTTCCCGCGCGCGAGGCTGCTGCTTCCGGCCGCCGTAGGCGAACTCCGCGAAGTACAGCAGCATGGCGGCGATGTAGACGACGACCGAGGTCGCGAACGCCATGTCGCTGTAGTTGGACAACGTCTGGTCGACCGTCATCAGCTCTTCCTTCCACCTGCGGAGGCAGCCCTCGGCGGCTCCGCGTCGGCGCCGTCCGTCCCGAGCAGGTCCTTGGCCAGCCGGGTGAACTCCTCGCCGTAACCCGCTTGGTCGGTCCGGGCCAGCCCGCCGACCTCGACAACGGTACGCGCGGGATCGTCCGCGCCGGTCCCGGGGGCGGGAGCCACCCGCACCCAGATCCGGCGGCGCTTGATGCTCAGCGAGGCGCTGATCCCGAAGATCACCGCGATGGCGAAGCCGAGCACGTACGGCTGGAACGGGTCGTGCGAGATCTGCAGGTTCGCCCAGCGCTCCACGCCGTCGAAGTGGACGGTGGTGCCGTCGTCGAGCCGGATCTGCTCGCCGACGCGCAGGTTCTGCCGCGCGACCTTCTTCAACCGCCCGGAGTCCACCATCTTCTGGTCCACGCCGAAGATCGACTGACCGCGCCCGGAGTCGAGCCCGAGATCACCGCGCAGCACGTCCACCGCGACCGCCGGGTCGAGCAGGTCCGGGAACTGCGAGCCGAGCACCTTGCCGTCGTAGGCCGCGGTCGGCGCGAACAGGCCGGTCACCGCGAGCTGCGTCTGCCGCCGCTGCACCTCGTCGGTGACGCCCGGCTGGTCGAACTTGGTGGCGCCCTGGGACAACATCGTCGTGACGTCCATCGGCTGCCACTGGGTCAGCTGGGTGCGCCGCTGCCCGTCCGGGAAGGTCACGGTGAAGCGGGGCGCGTACCCGTTGCCGGTCAGGTAGATCCGGTCGCCCGCGATCCGCAGCGGGTGGTTCACCTGCAGCGCGTACGGCCGCCACTGGTCCGCGTCGAGGTCCGCGCCCGCCTGGTACTGCATCCCGACCCGGTAGCTCGCGACCTGCCCGGTGTGCTGGTAGGTCGCGTCGAAGTCGTCGACCCGCAGGCAGAACGGGCTCAGCTGGGTGCCGTCCACGCTGAGGCCCGCGCGGAACGAGTCGTAGTTGTAGGTGCCGGAGTTGCAGAACTCGGAGCCGTCGGCGGGCACGATCACCTGGCCCTCGTAGCCGAGGATCTTGCCGCCCGCGACCGTCACCAGCAGGCCCACCAGCGCGAAGTGGAACACCAGGTTCCCGGCCTCCCGCAGGTAGCCGCGTTCGGCGCTGATCGAGCGGGTGCCGTCCTCCTCGGTGCGCTCCTCCTTGCGCCAGCCGCGCAGCCTGCGCCGGGCGGCGTCCAGCGCCTCCTCCGGTGAACCGTCCACAGTGGCCGAAGCGTGGTGCGGCATCCGGGACAGGTTCCGCGGGGTGCGCACCGGCCTGCCGCGCAGCTGCTTGTAGTACTCGTAGCAGCGCGGCAGCAGGCAGCCGATCAGCGAGATGAACAGCAGCACGTAGATCGAGGCGAACCAGACCGAGCTGAACACCTCGAACGCGCCGGCCTTGTCCAGCAGCGGCGCCAGGTCCGGGTACTCGGTGAAGTACTTGTCCACCTCGGCCGGGTTCAGCGAGCGCTGCGGGATCAGCGCGCCCGGCAGCGCCGCCATCGCCAGCAGGAACAGCAGCACCAGCGCGGTGCGCATCGACGTCAGGCCGCGCCAGGTGTTGCGCAGGAACGCCGGCAGGGTGCGGATCCAGGACATCAGATCGGCGTCTCGAATCCGGCGACGGGTTCGCGCAGCACTGAGATCAGTTCTCCCCACAGCCCGGTGACGAGCAGCACGCCCACCACGACCAGCAGCGCGCCACCCGCGATCTGGATGGCGCGGCCCCGGCGCCGCAACCAGTCGGTGCTGCGCACCGCCCACCGCGCACCCAGCGCCAGCAGCACGAACGGCAGTCCGAGCCCGAGGCAGTAGGCCACGACGAGCAGCACCCCGCGCACCGCGGTGCCCGCGCCCACGTCGGTCCCGACGGCCAGCGACATCACCCCGGTCAGCGTCGGGCCCAGGCACGGCGTCCAGCCGAGCCCGAACACCGCGCCGAGCAGCGGCGCACCCCACAAGCCCGCCCGGGGCACCCGGTGCAGCCGCACGTCCCGCTGCAGCGCGGGGATCATGCCGAGGAACACCAGCCCCATCGCGACCGTCACGACGCCGCCGATGCGCTGCAGCAGCAGCTCGTTCTCGACCAGCGCGTCCGACAGCCCGAGCAGCAGCAGCGTTCCGGCGCCGAAGACGACGGTGAACCCGGCGACGAACAGCAGCGCGGCACCGGCCACCCGCCAGCGGCCGCGGCGCGCCTGCCGCGCCTCCGCGGAATCCACCGGCGGAGCCTCCGCGCCGACCACGCCCGCCAGGTAGGCGAGGTAGCCGGGCACCAGCGGCACCACGCACGGCGACGCGAAGCTGACCGCCCCGGCGAGCACCGCGATCGCGGCCGCGAGCAGCAGCGGTCCGGAGGCGGCGAGCTCGGTCGGGTTCACGGTTCCGAGGGTAGGGATGGCGCTAGCGTGGCTACGCACCACCCCGCATGACGCCGACCACATCGGCGCACTTCCGACGCCCGCGAACTCGCCCGTCGCGGACACCCCGGCCCCGCTCGCGGCACCGGCGACCGGCCGCGGCGGGCCGCCCGCCGGCGAAGGACCCGTCCGCGCGAACGGGATCGGACGGACCGCCGCCACCCCGATGCGGCACGCAGGTCGGCGCAGGCCCGGACCGGCGCGACCACCGGGTTCCCGCCGGACGCGCGCCGACGATCAGCGCAGCGAGCGGAGGAAGGCCCGCCACCGGTGTGGCGAGAAGGACAGCACGCCGTGCCGCGGTGCCTTCGAATCCCGCACCGCCACCACTCCGGGCGCCGTCCCCACCTCCACGCAGTTGCTCTCCTCGCCGCTGTGACTGGACTTACGCCAACGCACCGTCGCGCTCACATTCCCGTTCCATCGCGCCTGCCACGTCCGCGATCAGGGCCGCGGACTCCGCTTCGTCGAGTGCCAGGACCGGCAGCCGGGCGGCGGCGTCGAGGAACGGGGCGGTGTCGGCGGGTGCTTCCAGGAAGGCCCCGCGCCGCCGCTGCTCCAGGTGCACCACCGGACGCTGCCGGGCGAACTCCAGGATCAGCTGGCTGCCGTTGAGCTCCGCGTACGCGCCCGCCGCGAACGGGATCACCCGGACCGAGACGTTCGGCCGACGCCCGATGCGCACCAGGTGGCGCAGCTGGTCGGACATCACCCGGTGTCCGCCGACGGGCCGGTGCACCACCGACTCGTCCAGGTAGGCGTGCAGCCGCGCCGGTTCCTCCCGGGTGAGCACGCCCTGCCTGCCGAGCCGCAGCGCGACCCGGGACTCCAGGTCGGCGTCCCGCACGCCGCCCGCGCTGAGCACCGCCCGCGTGTAGTCCGGGGTCTGCAGCAGTCCGGGCACCAGCGCCAGCGCCACATCGGTGATCTTGGTGGCGAGCCGCTCGAAGTCGATCAGGGCGGTCAGCGCGCTGGGCATGCCGGCGTACCCGGCCTCCCACCAGCGCGCCTCGGTGGCCGCGTTGACGAGCTCGAACAGCCGCGTGCGCTCGGAACCGGCCACGTCGAGGGTGTCGAGCAGCGCGGCGAGTTCGCCTTCGCTCGGCACCCGTTCCCCCGATTCGATTCGGCCCAAGGTCGCTCGCGACCACCCGCATCGGTGCGCGAGATGTTCCAATCGCAATCCGGCCGCTTTGCGGAGTTCGCGGATCTCAGCGCCCAGGCCCCGCGCTCGAACACTGGTCATAGCAGGAACCTATTTCCTCCGCCGAAGCCGTGCCATCGCTCGATTCGGTGAAGCGCATTGCCATTCGAGTGTCGAGGCGGGTCTCATTCTCGGCAGACGACACCGGAGGAATGGAGTCCACGCGATGCCCGCGCAGCACGGCCTCACCTACGTGTGGCGGCCCGTTCCGGCGGGGCGCCACGCCTTCGCCGCCAGCGCGCTCGACGCCGACCCGCGATGCCCCGTGACCTCGTACTGCGGGGTGGAGGCCGCCGCGACCGAGCTGCACGACCGCACCGAGCACGAGTGGGTGCGGCAGGGCACGTGCATGGACTGCTGGCGGGTGCTGGCCCGGCGCAGGCGCTGAGGGGCTCGACCGGACGGCGGCGGGCGCGCTGCCACCACCGGACGCGGACGAGCACCGTTCGGCCCAGCGGCTGCTCCGAACGGGCGGACGTCGCGTCCTCGTCCCGGAGCAACGGGCCGGAACCGGCTCGCCGAAAACCCACGAACCCGCCGGGAATGCGCACGAATGCGGGCTCGTGGAAAGGGTCACGCCGCCGGTTCGGCCGCCACCTTCTGCACTTCCGGCAGCAGTTCGCTCTCCAACATTTCCGTGAGGAAAACCGCCGTGACCCGGTGCTGCCGATCCAGAATGATCGTGGACGGCACGGCGCTGCGCGGATAGTTCTTCAACGACAACAGCGAACGACCGGACGGATCGAAAATCGAGGGATACGTCAAACTCCGGTCGCGGTGGAAATCCGCGGCCGCGGAACGGCTGTCCCGCACGTCGACGCCCAGCACCTGCACGCCCTGCGGCCCCGTCTTGTCCTGCACGGCCTGCAGGTCGTCGGCCTCGGCGCGGCACGGGCCGCACCAGGAACCCCACAGGTTCACGACCACGACCTTCCCCTCGTAGTCGGAGAGGCCGATCCGCTTCCCCTCCTCCAGGAGGCTGTCGCCGCTGAGCTTCGTCAGCTTCTGCCGCTCCGCCTCCGGGTAGAAGATGCGGGTCTGCCCGCCCGGCGAGACGAAGGTGAACTCGGTGCCCTGCTCGACGGCGTCCTTGCCCGCCGTGGCGCAGCCGCCGAGCAGGCCGAGCACCGCCACCGACAGCGCCGCGCGGGCCAGCAGCCGCCTCATGCCCCGGTCACCCGCGGATCGGTCTCCCCGGCGGGCTCCACGTAGGCGACGCGCACCAGCTGCTCGTCCCGGAACACCAGGCTCGTCAGCGAGGCCAGCGAGCACTGCCTGCTGCGCGGGTCGTGCCACATGCGCTTGCCCTCGACGAACCGGCGCAGCGTCCAGATCGGCAGCTGGTGGGACACGCACACCGCTTCGCTGCCCTCGGCGGCGGCGCGGGCGCGCTGCGCGGCGCCGAGCATGCGGTGCGCGATCTCCACGTACGGCTCGCCCCAGGACGGCTCGAACGGGTTGCGCAGCTTCGGCCAGTGCTGCGGGGAGCGCAGCGCGCCGTCGCCGACGGACACTCGCAGGCCCTCGAACCGGTTCGCCGACTCGATCAGCCGGTCGTCGGTGTCCACGTCCAGGCCGAACCCGGCGCCGATGGGGGCGGCCGTCTCCTGCGCGCGCTGCAGCGGGGAGGCCACCACGTGCCGCACGTCGCGGCCGGCGAGGAAGTCGGCGACCAGCTTCGCCTGCTCCTGGCCGCGGTCCGAGAGCCGGTAGCCGGGGAGCCTGCCGTAGAGGATCTTCTCCGGGTTGTGCACTTCGCCGTGGCGCAAGAAGTGCACGATCGTCTTGGTCATGCCGCGGGCTCCTCGGCCGCGG
This sequence comes from Saccharopolyspora sp. 7B, assembly GCF_020177435.1. Taxonomy (NCBI): domain Bacteria; kingdom Bacillati; phylum Actinomycetota; class Actinomycetes; order Pseudonocardiales; family Pseudonocardiaceae; genus Saccharopolyspora; species Saccharopolyspora sp. 7B. Next base: position 90,216 of record NZ_JAIUKC010000014.1, read on the forward strand.
CGGCAGCGGCCGCGGCGTGCGGGGCGGCGTCCGCGATCCGCTCGAACGCGGCCTCGTCCATCGCCGAGTTCACGAACCACGACTCGAAGGCGCTCGGCGGCGGGTACACGCCGCGATCCAGGAACGCGTTGAAGAAGGCCGGGAAGCGCCACGCCTGCTGGGCCCGGGCCTGCTCGAAGTCCACCACCGGCGATTCGGTGAAGAACACGCTGACCAGGTTGCCCGCGAACGACACCCGATGCGGCACGCCGGCCTCGGCGAGCGCGGAGCCGAGCAGGTCGCCGAGGCGCGCCGCGTTCCGGTCCAGCGCCGCGTAGGTGGCGTCGTCGGCGGCCCGCAGGTTCGCCAGCCCGGCGGCGACGGCCACCGGGTTCCCGGCCAGGGTTCCCGCCTGGTAGACGGGACCGGACGGGGCGAGCAGCTCCATCACGTCGGCGCGCCCGCCGAACGCGGCGGCGGGCAGGCCACCGGACATGACCTTGCCGAAGGTGTAGAGGTCGCCCGCGACGCCGTCGAGGCCGAACCAGCCCGCGGCGGACACGCGGAACCCGGTCATCACCTCGTCCATGATCAGCAGTGCGCCCGCCGAGCGGGTGATCTCGCGCAGCGCGGCGTTGAACCCGGGCTGCGGGGCGACCGCGCCCATGTTGCCCGCGGCGGCCTCGGTGATGACGCAGGCGATCTGGTCGCCGAACTCGGCGAACGCCTCGCGCACCGCGTCCACGTCGTTGTACGGCAGCACCACGGTGTCCGCGGCCTGCGCGCCGGTCACTCCGGGGCTGGTGGGCAGGCCGAGCGTCACCACGCCGGATCCGGCGTCGGCGAGCAGCGAGTCGACGTGCCCGTGGTAGCAACCGGCGAACTTCACGATCTTGCTGCGGCCGGTGAAGCCGCGCGCCAGCCGCACCGCGCTCATCGTCGCCTCGGTGCCGGAGTTCACCAGCCGCACCTGCTCCACCGGCTCGACCCGGCGGATGATCTCGGCGGCGAGGTCGATCTCGCCGACGCCCGGGGTGCCGAAGGACAGGCCGTCCACCGCGGCCGCCCGCACCGCCTCGACGACGTCGGGGTGCGCGTGCCCGTTGACCATCGGGCCCCAGGAGGACACGAGGTCGACGTACTCGTTGCCGTCGGCGTCCCACAGGTAGGCGCCCTCGCCGCGGACCATGAACCGCGGGGTGCCGCCGACGGACCGGAAGGCCCGCACCGGGGAGTTGACGCCGCCCGGCGTCACGGTGAGCGCTCGGTCGAACAGCTCCGCCGACCTGGTCGTGGTGTGCGGACTGGTACCGCCAGGAGTTTCGGCTGTCACTCCCCCAGTCTGACAGGCCGACCCGGAACCTTCGGTGGGGCGTGGTCCCGCTGAGCAGGGGAACGGGTGGCGGAGCCTCAGCGGCCCCCGCACTGCGGGATCGATTTCACGAGTGGCTCCGCCACCCGCCGTTCCGGTCAGTCCCGGCGGGCTCGGGAGCGGCGGACCGCCCAGGCCAGCATCAGCTGGCGGACGGCGTCCACCAGCAGCACCGCGGCGAGCGTCGGGGCGGCGATGCCGAGCGCCGCCCGGTCGCCGAAGATCCTCGTCGAGCGCATCGGCAGCCCGGTCGCCCCGGGCACCTCCACCACCAGCTGCGACCGGTCCCACAGCCACCAGGCGGCCACGACCAGGGCGACGGCGAGCACAAGTTCGACGGCCGCCACCACGGCCCGCCACGGCTGCGCCAGCCCGCCGCGGGGTTCGGGCGCGTCCGCGGTGTTCTCGCTGAGCATCGGCTCGTCGGCCGACCACGGTTCCGGGAACGTCACGGCGAAAGCGTCTCACGCACCGGGCCGCGCACGGCACCGGCTCTCCGGGCCGGTCAGCTCTCCGGCAGCAGCGGGCGCAGCTCGTCGAGCAGCGTGGCCGGGTCCTTCGCCCAGGCCAGCACGACCGCGTCGTCGGATAACCGCAGCGGGATCTCCCCGGTGCCCTTCGGCGGGGTGAAGCCGCCGCCGAGGACCCGGGTGCCCAGCGGGGCGCCCACGTCGGTGATCGCCGCGATCCGCTGCACCGGCAGGTCCTCGCGGCCCACGGTCAGCACCTCGGGCGTCAACCGGACCGCCAGCGCGCGGCGGCGGGCGTACACCCACAGCACGGTGGCGACCGCCAGCGCACCGGCCAGCAGGATCCACACCGGCAGGTTCACCCCGCCGGGGGTGAGCAGTTCGACGACCAGCCCGGTCAGCGCGAACCCCGGCCCCCACAGCACCGGCCACCAGGTCGATCCGGGCTCGGCGTAGAGCACCGGGCCGCTGTCGGCATCACTCATGCTCGCCGGTCACCCACTCCGTACTGGACGTCGTCCAACTGCACCAGGCCGCGGCGCCGCCGAGCACCAGCACGATCAGGTCGGCCGCCGCGAACGAGCGGCTGCCGAGCACCGTCACGACCTGCACCACCAGCAGCACGCAGACCCCGATCCTGGCCCACGGCCTGCGCCCGCGGATCAGCACCCCCGCCAGCGCGTAACCCGCGGCGAACACGACGGCGAGGCCGGTGTTGAGCAGCAGCAGGTCCAGCGCCGCGGCATCCGCCCGGTCCGGCGCGGCCGCACCCGCTTCGACGAGCCGCCGCCGCAGCGCGTCCCGGTCCGCCCAGGAGAACGCGGTCTGCACGAGCAGGAACGCGGCCAGCGCCGACCACAGCCCGACCGCGGCGCGGACCGACCCGGGCGGCCCGCTCACCGCCCGGACCCGGCGGGCCGGAAGTACCGGTTCGACGCGGGCAGCCGCACCAGCACCAGGAACGCGAGCATCGCCAGCAGCCCGACGGCGTTCTGCGCGTGGCCGAGCGCCACCACCCCCGCGGGAACGGCGAGGGCGGGCTCGCCGGTGACCAGGCCGCCCACCGAGTAGAAGACCCAGATCCCGGCGAAGGTGCTGAGCACGACCCGCGCCCAGCCGCGCCCGGCCCGCAGCGCGAACCCGAAGGCGATCCACAGCGCGGTCAGCGCGACCATCACCAGCACCGCGACGACGAAGACGACCGCCCCGATCCCGGCCACCGCCGCGGCGACCTCCGGATCATCCGCGCCGACCGCGTCGGCCAGGAAGCCCCGCGCCAGCACCGAGCCCACCGCGTGCAGCGCGGTGACCAGCAGCGGCGCCAGGACCGCGAGCCAGAACGCGGCCACCACGGTCCCGGGCCGGGCGGGCGGCGGAGCGGGTTCCGACGGTGGACCGAGCGGCGGTGCGGCCGGGGCCTGCGGACCGTGCCGGGGATCGGGCGGTGACGTCACTCCCGAACAGTAGGAATCGGGCGAGATCGCTGTCCACCGGGTTCACCGGAAACAGCGGGTGGTGATCAGCTGCCGCTGAAGTGGTCCCGGGTCGAGGGCAGGTGCATGCACACCAGCGTCGCCACCAGCGCCACCGCCTGCGCGACCTCCAGACCGGTCAGCAGCGGCCCGTGCGAACGGGTGCCGACCAGCGACAGCAGCGTCGACACCGCCCACACGAACGCGACGGAGGTGAGCGCCACCCGGGCCCAGCCGCGGCCGCGCCGCAGGAACAGCACGAGCAGCCCCCACACGGCGGCCAGCAGCGCGTAGAACACGATCATCCCGGTGGCGACGCCGTAGTACACGCCGGAGATGTCGCCGTCGTTCGGCAGGAACGAGTCGGCCTCGCCCATCGCCTGCACGATCAGGTCGTCGGTGGTGGCCAGCCGCACGCCGAGGATCACGAACGCGATCACCACGTCGGCGATGCCGAGCAGGCAGGCCGCGGACACCGCGCGCGGCCTGCGGACGGGGGACGTGCCCACCCACACCTGCCCCGCCGTGCCGCCGAACGCGACGGGCCGCAGCGGTGGCGAGGTGAACGGCTCGGGCTGCGGCGCGGCACCGGGCGCGGCGGGCCGGGTGCCGGTGATCCGGCCGCCGGACACCTCGGAGTCGGGCAGCAGGCCACCGGTCGGCGGGTGCTGCTGCGCCGCGGGCTGGCCGCCCTGGTCCTGCCGGTCCGGGTCCTGCGAGGCTGTCACGTCATCGAGCCTAGATCACGCACGCCGTCCGGCGCCGCGACGAAGCCCCCAGAGCGGACGATCCGGGCGAAGGCCCGCCACCCGCCACCGAACCGGCCAGGCGGTTCGTGCCGATTCGCTCCTCAGCGGCGGAGCCGGCTGAGCCGCCGACCACCCACGCAGAACGACCACCCGCGGGCTCTCAGCGGGACTCTCGCGAGGACGGCCTTTTCCCTCGTGGCGGAGCCACTCGGGACAAAGATCCGGCAGCGAGAATCCCGCTGGGGTTCCGCCACCCCGGTGCTACGCGGCAAGAGTTCGGAGACCAGAGGTCAGCGCAGGAACGGCCCCGGCGGTGGCGGTGCCCACTGCTGCGGGGGCCGCGGCCGCCGGGTCGCCCGGAAGTACCGGTTCGTCTCCGGCAGGTACATCAGCACCAGCGCGGCCAGCTCCAGCGCGGTCACCAGCACGCCGAAGACCACGTCCGAGGTCTCCACCCGCACCTGGGTGATCCGCAGCAGCTCCGCCTGCCCGATGCTGGACATCAGCAGCAGGGTGCCCAGCGTGCCGAACGCGCCGAACCCGGCGAACACGGTGAGCACCACCCGCGCCCAGTTCTTGCCCTGCGTCATCCGCAGCGACAGCGACACGTACAGCGCCAGCACCGCCAACAGGTACAGCAGGTCGAACATGATCAGCGCGTTGATCTGGTCGTCGAGCTGCGTCTGCGACAGGTCCGGCAGCGCGGTGCGGAGCTCGGTCGCGAGCGCGCGCCGGTCGCTGAGCCGCACGTACGCCCGGACCAGGCCGAGCAGCGCGGCGGCGATCCACAGCCAGCGGGCGATGTTGAGCGGGGTGGGCAGCGGCGGGCGTTCGGCGGTCGCTCCCTCGCCGGTGCCGCCGACGCGGTCGGGGTGCTGCGGGTGCGTCACCGGATCCCCAAGCTCTCCCGGTACCACTGCGCGGCTTCGGTGGCCCAGTAGGTGAGCACCACGTCGGCACCGGCGCGGCGGATGGAGGTCAGCGTCTCCTGGACGGTGCGCTTGCGGTCCAGCCAGCCGCGGGCCACCGCGGCCTCGATCATCGCGTACTCGCCGGACACCTGGTATGCGGCGACCGGCACGTCGGCCAGCCCGGCCACGTCCCGCAGCACGTCCAGGTAGGACATGGCGGGCTTCACCATCACCATGTCGGCGCCCTCGGCGAGGTCCAGGTCCGCCTCGCGGAGCCCTTCGCGACCGTTCGCCGGGTCCTGCTGGTAGGTGTTGCGGTCCCCGCTGAGCTGCGAGTCCACCGCCTCCCGGAACGGGCCGTAGAAGGCGGAGGCGTACTTCGCGGAGTAGGCGAGGATCGAGGTGTCCTCGAAGCCGGTGACGTCGAGCGATTCCCGGATGACGCCGACCTGCCCGTCCATCATCCCGCTGGGGGAGATCACGTGGGCGCCCGCTTCGGCCTGCGCGACGGCCATCTCGCCGTACACCTGCAGGGTGCGGTCGTTGTCCACCACGCCGTTCTCGTCGAGCACGCCGCAGTGGCCGTGGTCGGTGAACTCGTCCAGGCAGGTGTCGGCCATGATCACGGTCGCGTCGCCGACCTCGGCGGCCAGGTCGCGCAGCCCGGTGTTGAGGATGCCGTCCGGGTCGACGGCGCCGGAGCCGGTGGCGTCGTGCTCGGCGGGCACGCCGAACAGCATCAGGCCGCCGACGCCCGCGGCGACCGCTTCGGACGCGGCGCGGCGCAGCGAATCGCGGCTGTGGTGCACGACGCCCGGCATGGAGCTGATCTCGACCGGTTCGGCCAGGCCTTCCCGCACGAACATCGGCAGCACCAGGTGCCGCGGCTCCACGCTCGTCTCGGCGACCAGCCGCCGGACGGCGGGGGTGCGGCGCAGCCTGCGCGGGCGGTGCGACGGGTACATCGACGAGCTCCCTCGTGGCGAGGAGGGGCGGCCGCGGGCGGCCACCCGCTCGGATTGATCTTCGGGCGGGCACCCGCGCCGGGTGTCCGATTCCTCCCCCGTGAGCCTGCCAGGGCGGGAGACGGCGGTGGCCCGGACCCCGTGGTCAACGAGATCCGGGCCACTCGGCTCAGCTGCGGCGCGCCCGCTTCGCCTTCTTCGGCGGCGGCAGCGCACCTTCGGCGCGCAGCCGGGCGGCGTGCTCGGCGAGCGCGTCCACCAGAGCGGGCACCTGCGCCAGTTCCGGCTGCACGTCCACCCGCAGGCCGAACTCCTTGGCGGTCTCGGCCGTGTTCGGGCCGATGCAGGCCACCAGGGTCCGCGCGTGCGGCTTGCCCGCGATGCCGACCAGGTTCCGGACCGTCGACGAGGAGGTGAAGCACACCGCGTCGAACCCGCCGGTCTTGATCATCTCGCGGGTCTCGGCCGGCGGCGGCGCGGCCCGGACCGTGCGGTAGGCCGTCACGTCGTCGATCTCCCAGCCGCGCTCGCGCAGTCCGGCGGCCAGCGTCTCGGTGGCGATGTCCGCCCGCGGCAGCAGCACCCGGTCCACCGGGTCCAGGATGTCGTCGTGCGGCGGGAAGTCCTGCAGCAGGCCCTCGCTGGACTGGTCGCCCGAGGGCAGCAGCTCCGGCGTGATGCCGAACGAGCGCACCTTCTCCGCGGTGGACTCGCCCACGCAGGCGATCTTCACACCGGAGAACGCGCGGGCGTCCAGCCCGAACTCGCGGAACTTCTCCCACACCGCGCGGACCGCGTTCGTGGAGGTGAACACCACCCACTGGTAGCGGCCGTCGACGAGGCCCTTCACCGCGCGCTCCATCTGCGCGGGGCTGCGCGGCGGCTCCACCGAGATCGTCGGCACCTCGTGCGAGACGGCGCCGTGCGACCAGAGCCGCTCGCTCATCGAACCGGCCTGCTCCTTGGTGCGCGGCACCAGGATCTTCCAGCCGTACAGCGCCCGGGACTCCCACCAGGACAGGCCCGAGCGGTCGCCCACGACCGAACCGATCGTCACGACCAGCTGGCCCTGCAGCTCACCGGCGTCGGCGGGCAGCGAGGCCAGCGTCGTGTCGATGGTGCGCTGCGAGACCGTGGTGCCGGAGGAGGTCACCGCCACCGGGGTCTGCGCGGTCAGGCCGTGCTCCATCAGCGCCGAAGCGGCCTCGGCCAGGTGGCTGCCCGTGGTGTGCAGCACCAGCGCGCCGGGGGCGGCGGCCAGCGCCGCCCAGTCCACCTCGCCGCGCACGTCGACCTCGGTGTGCCCGGCGCCGAGCGCGACTCCCGCGTAAGCGGGGACCGCGCTGCCCGGGGACACGCCGGGGACCACGTCGAAGGCCGCACCGGTCTTGGCGACCTCGCGGACCTCCCGGACCACGGCGTCCACCGTCATCGGATCACCGGCGACGAGCCGGACCACCGAGCGGCCGGTGTCGGCCTCCTTCGCCAGGTCCTGCGCGACCTCGGCGGGTTCCCCCGCCGCCGGGCGCGACTCGGCGCCGTCGGCGGCCAGCGCCAGCACGTCGGCCGGCACGTCGGGGTCGGTCACCACCAGCGACGCGGTGGTGAGCAAGTACCGGGCCCGAACGGTGAGCAGGCCCGCATCCCCTGGGCCGGAGCCCACGAATGCGACCCGTCCGGGGCTCTTGCGTGTCATCAGCGCACTCTCCATCAACTACTACCGGGACCGCTGAGCAAAGCGTCCCTGGCATCGAGCAGCTCGGCGGCCAAGGCCAGGCCCAACTGCTCTGCGGCGGTCGTCTCACCAGTGGCGGAGGCGCGCACCAGGCGGTTCTCGTCGGTCGCCATGACCCCGCGAACGGACAGCCGCTGCGCCACGCGCCCGTCCTCGTCGAGGTCCTCCACCACTTCGGCCAGCGCGCCGATCGGCGCACTGCAGCCTGCCTCCAGCGCAGCCAACATGGCGCGCTCGGCGGCCACCGCGGCGCGGCTGGCCTGGTCGTCCAGAACGGACTGGAGCAGGTGCTCGGTGTCCACGTCGTCGACGCGGCATTCCACAGCCAGCGCGCCCTGGGCGGGCGCGGGCAGCATCTGGAGTGGATCGAGCGATTCCGTGATCACCGCGAGCCGGCCGACTCTGGCCAGCCCGGCGCGGGCGAGCACGACGGCGTCCAGCTCACCGTCGGTCACCTTGCGCAGGCGGGTGTCCACGTTGCCGCGGATGCCGCGCACCTCCAGGCCGAGGCCGAGGGCCTCCAGCTGGCTGGCGCGGCGCGGCGAACCGGTTCCCACGAGGGAGCCCGGGGGCAGTTCACCGAGCGTCAGACCGTCCCGCGCCACCAGCGCGTCCCGCGGGTCCTCGCGGACCGGGACTGCGGCCAGCGACAGCCGGGGGTCTTGTTCGGTCGGCAGATCTTTGTAGGAGTGCACGGCGACGTCGACCTCGCCGTTGGCGAGGGCCTCGCGCAGCGCCGAGGTGAACACGCCCACGCCGATCTCGGCGATCGGCGCCATCGAGCGGTCGCCGGGCGTGGCCACCTCGACGAGCTGGGTGGGGTAGCCCGCGGCTTCCAGCTGCTCGGCGACCATCCCGGTCTGGGCCATCGCGAGCGCGCTGCCGCGCGTGCCGATGCGCAGCGTCTTGTTCACCGGTCTTCACCGTCCTGTTCCGCCCCGTCCTGGGCGAGGGGGTCCCGCAGCAGCGCCTGCGCCGAGTGCGCGCCGGTCACCGGCACGTCCTCCGCGGAGCGGGGCGTGCGGATCGCGGTCGGCGCCTGCGGGTCCAGTTCGAAGAGTTCCCGCAGCGCCTCGGCGTAACCGGAGCCGCCGGGAACGGATGCCAGTTCCTTCACCCGGACCGTGGGTGCGTGCAGCAGCTTGTCCACGACGCGGCGCACCGTGCGGGACAGCTCGTCGCGCACCGGTCCGTCCAGTTCGGGCAGCCGCGAGTCCAGCCGCAGGAGTTCGGAGTCGACGACCTCGGCGGCGCGCTTGCGCAGCGCCGTGACCGTCGGGGTGACCTCGGCGGAGCGCTGCGAGGCGAGGTAGCCGCGCAGCTCGTCGGCGACGATCGCCGCGGCGCGGTCGGATTCGCTGCCGCCGCGCTGCGCGGTGAGCCGCGCTTGCAGGGTCTCCAGGTCGACGACGGCGACGCCGGGCAGCTCGGCGACCTCGGGCGCGGTGTCCCGCGGCAGCCCCAGGTCGCAGAACAGCAGCGGCTGGCCGCTGTCGTCCCGGTCCCGCACCGCGTCGGCCACGACGTCCTCGGTGATCACGGCACCGACGGCTCCGGTGCAGGTCACCACGAGGTCGGCGGCGGCGATCGCGGAGCCGAGCCCCGCGAGCTCCACCGCGTCCGCCGGGATGCCCTCGGCGCGCAGCGACTCGGCGAGCCGGGCGCCGTTGGCGGCGGTGCGGTTGGCGATGACCACGGAGCCGATCCCGGCGCGGCGCAGTTGCGCGGCCGCCAAGCCGCCCATGGAGCCCGCGCCGACGAGCAGCGCGCGCTTCCCGGCGACACCGCCCAGCAGCGCTTCGGCGTCGGAGAGGGCCTCGGAGACCACCGAGGCACCGGCGGCGTCGATCTCGGTCTCGGCGTGCACCCGCTTGCCGACGCGCAGCGCCTGCTGCGCCAGCTCGTGCAGCGTGCGCCCGACGGTGCCGGCCTGGTCGGCGACGCCGTAGGCCTGCCGCAGCTGGCCGAGGATCTGCGCCTCGCCGACGACCATCGAGTCCAGCCCGGCGGCCACGGAGAACAGGTGCTCCACCGCGGCACCGGCGTAGTGCACGTAGAAGTGGTCGGCGAGCTCGGCGACCTCGGCCCCGGCCTTGCGGGCCAGCACCTCGGTCACGTCGTTCAGCCCGCCGTGGAAGGTCTCGGCGACCGCGTACACCTCGACGCGGTTGCAGGTGGAGACCAGGAAGGCCTCGCTGATGTGCGGACGGCCGAGCAGCTCGTCGAGGACCTTGCCGACCTCGTCGGCGCCGATCGCGACCCTCTCCAGCACCCGTACCGGGGCGCTCCGGTGGGAGAGCCCGACGGTGAGCAGGTTCACGGCCGAACCACCATCCCGTCCACATCACCGCGCTCCGGCGCGGAATCGGAGTTCCCGTTCCCGTTCGTCCCGCCGCCCGGCGGACCGGCGTCGGTGCCGGCCACGCCGGGCACCACCATCGCCTCCTGGTTCCGGCGCGCGACGTGGAAGGACAGGATCTGCATCTCCACGGCCAGGTCGACCTTGCGCACCTCGACGTGCTCGGGGACCTGCAGGACGACCGGGGCGAAGTTCAGGATGCACACCACGCCGCCTTCGACGAGGCGATCGCAGACGTCCTGCGCCCCCTCGGTGGGCGTGGCGATGACGCCGATGGTGACCTCGCGCTCGCGGCAGACCTCGACGATGTCGTCGACGGAGCTGACCGGGATGCCGCCGACCGGCACGTCCAGCAGGTCGGGGTCGAGGTCGAACAGCGCGGCCACCGGGAAGCCCCGGTTCAGGAAGCCGCCGTAGTTGGCGAGCGCGTGCCCCAGGTTCCCGATGCCGGCCACGGCGACGCGGTGCTTCTTGGTGAGCCCGAGCGTCCGCTCGATCTGGCCGATCAGCACCGCCACGTCGTAGCCGACGCCGCGGGTGCCGTAGGAGCCGATGTAGGACAGGTCCTTGCGCAGCTTCGCCGAGTTCACCCCGGCGAAGGCGGCGAGCTCTTCGCTGGACACGGTGCCGGTGCCGCGCTCTTCGAGGCCGGACAGCACGCGCAGGTACACCGCGAGGCGTGCGACGGCCGCTTCCGGAATGGCCCGCGCCCGTTCCCGGGCGGCGGGGACCGCGATGGATTCGGCGGGTGACCCTGACCCGGACGGGACGTCCGCCGGCTGCCCGGCCTCGTCCCGTTCGCCCTCTCCGTGGGCCGTCACTGGCTCTCCCTCGACCTGACTTGGTGCTGCTCGTCCGCCGCGCTCGCCGGCCGAGCGGCGCACCGGAGTGGAAACGGGGTGCGAACCGCCGACCTCGATGACACGGCTCGAACTCCACCGTAGCCATTTGTGAAGACATGCACAAAGTTCCCCGACGTCCGCACCAGCGGCCGCCGGACCACCCCGCACCATGATGTCGGATGCGCCCCCCGCCAGCCAAAACGGCTGGTCAGAGCGACGATATCGGTGTCATCGCGCGGCTTCCGAGGCGTTTTCCGCCGCGCAGCCGACCTCCCGGCCCGCCGCCCGGTGCGAAACGACACACCGGTCGGCACCGGGCCGGTGCACGGCGGGTCAGCGGCTGAGCGCGGCGCGGAGCCGGGCGGGTTCGACCTTCCAGTAACCGTGCTCGACGCCGTCCACCAGGACGACCGGCACCCGGTCGCCGTACTCGGCGCGCTGCTCGGGGTCGGCGTCCACGTCCTCGATCGCCCACGGCACGTCGAACTCGGCGCACACCTCGCGGACGGCGGCGAGCGCCTCGTCGCACAGGTGGCACTGCTCGCGCACCAGCAGCGTCACCGCGTGCTGCCCCGATTCCCCGGTTCCCGGCACTTCCGACCTCCTCCAGCGGACCTGCCCCCAAGGTAGCGGGACCGGTCAGGCCGGCGGGGTGCGGAGCGTGCGGCGGGCGATCTTGCCGGTCGGCGAGTGCGGGAGCTCGGGGGCGAAGCCGACCTCGACGGGGACCTTGAACTTGGCGAGCCGGGCCGCGCAGTGCGCCCGCACCGAGTCCTCGGTGAGCTCGGCTCCGGGGCCGGCGACGACGACGGCCCGGACCGCCTCGCCGCGCGCCTCGTCGGGCACGCCGACCACGGCGGATTCGACGACACCGGGCAGTTCGGCGAGCACCGCCTCCACCTCCCGCGGGTACACGTTGAAGCCGTTCACGATGATCAGGTCGGTGGCGCGGTCCACCAGGTGCAGGTCGCCGTCGGCGTCGAAGTAGCCGACGTCGCCGGTGCGGAACCAGCCGTCCTGGTCCGGTCCGTGCGCCGCGTCCGGCCAGTAGCCGCGGAACAGGTTCGCCCCGCGCACCGACACCCGGCCGGTGTCGCCGTCGGCCTCGTCGATCGGGGAGCCGTCGGTGTCCACGAGCCGCAGCTGCACGCCCGGCAGCGCGCGGCCCACCGATCCCGGTTTGGCCCGGCCCCCGGCGAGCGTGGTGGTCAGCACCGGCCCGGTCTCGGTGAGGCCGTAGCCCTCGAACACGTCCAGCCCGGTCGCGGAGCGCACCGCGCTCGCCACGTCGGCGCCCAGCGGGGCCGCGCCGGAGGTCAGCAGCCGCACCGTGGACAGGCCCTCGCGGAGCCGGTGGGGTTCCAGCCGCAGCCACTCGCGGTACATCGGCGGCACGCCCACCACGCCGGTGACCCGGTGCCGCGAGATCGCGGTCAGCGCCTCCTCGGCGTCGAAGCGCGGCAGCAGCACGGCGGTGGCGCCGACGGCGGCGACCTGCAACATGCCGGGGCCGAGGCCGAAGGCGTGGTACATCGGCAGCGCGAGCAGCACCCGGTCGGCGGCGTTGACCGGCATCGGGCGCAGCCGCCCGCACTGGTGCACGTTCGCCAGCAGCGCCGCGTGCGGCAGCATCGCGCCGCGCGCCGGCCCGGAGGTGCCGGAGGTGTAGCAGAGCACGGCGAGGTCGGCGGGTTCCCGCGGCAGCTCCTGCTCGGCGCGCTCCTCGCCGGTCGGCGGGTCGAGCTCGGCGATGCCGCCGAGGTCGCGGACGGCGGTGCCCGCCGGAGCACCGCCGCGGACGAGCAGCGCGGCGCCGCTGTCGTCGAGGACGCGGCGCAGCTCCGGCGCGGGCGCCGAGGGCGGCAGCGGCACGGCGACGGCGCCGGCCCGGAACGCGGCGAACAGCGCGACGCAGAACTCGAACCCGGTGGGCAGCGCCAGCGCCACCCGGTCCCCGGGCCGCACGCCGGCCTCCCGCAGCCGCCACCCGTAACCGGTGCAGGCGGCGTCCAGCTCGGACCAGCTCATCCGGTGCCCGGCGAGGTCGATCAGCGCGGGGTGGCCGGGTCCGCGCTCGGCGGCGGCGCGCACGAGGTCGGCCAGGTTGACGTCGGGCGCGGGGGCGCCGGTCCGGCCGGTGACCGGGGGCGGGCACGCTTCGGTCGACATGGCGCACCTCCATCGCCGTCCCCGCGGCGCGTCCGCGGCCGGGGGTGTTCGACATCACTCAACCGCGTCGGGGGGCGGCGGGGCAACCGCGATGAATCCGAAACCTCGGAGCACTACCTACTTATGAGTAACAACACGTATGCTCCGGCGGAACCACCTGGTTCCACTTCACAGCACCAGACCAGCACGCCCCCGGTGATCCGCGGCTCGCGCAGCACCGCGAACGGGTCACCACCACGGCAGGAGGTCGGTCGAGACAATGCTCAGCACGCTGCCCACCCC